>JBDRJI010000065.1:0-10674 GCA_043815105.1 archaeon | reverse complement strand
GCAAGTGTGCGATAGAACTATTCTCCCCAACCGTTATTGAGAAAACCACCGAGGAACTACTACCCGTTCCCGTGTTTGGATTCGTCCAACTCAAAGTCGCGGTTACATTATAAACCGCCGCAGGAGTTAACTTACTAACATTTATTCGGATAACATTACTCTCAATCGAACCCGCCGACAAATCATCAAAAATATAATCATCAACCTCAATCATCGAATTTGCCGAAAAACTCAAATTAGGCGAATAAGCAGTAACAAGCCCACTATTATTAATCGTATAATTCACATAAACCGCCGCCGCATTATTCAGGTCAACATTAGAAACGCTCGTCGAGGAATAGTTCTGTTCAAGTCCGACGCTCGTAGTTCCATAAGATGTAAAATTATACACCGAAGAAGCAACAGATTTCCCCGACTCATCCAGAACACTCGCGACAACAGTATACGCCCCCGACGTCGCAGGAGCATAATTCCCGCTATAATTCAAAACAATATAATCCGCGCCATCTAACTCATACTCACCATAAGTTGTATTTGCATTTGCATCTATCTGCGTAGCTCCGCCACTCCACGAAAGATTAATTCTCGCCCCCGACTCATTTAACGCAACATCATCCGTCGCTCTAAACTTAATCGTCAGATTCTTGCCCTGCTCCGCAATAGTCCCGACAGTTCCGTCCAATAAAAACCACACCCCCGTAATCGCCGGTACCTGCTCCTCAACTGTCCACGCTTCCTCAATGTTAAACTCGGTAGGTGTCGCACTCGCATTAGAAATACTGACTATCACACCAATATCAACCAGCTCCTCATCCCACCCGTTTTGCTTGACCGTAAATGTTGTGTTCTCTCCCTTTGTCACATTCACCGACGTAGGATTTGTTCCGTCCCCATTATCCTCGCTAAACAATCCCGGATACAAACTATAATCTTCCGAGCCCGAAGTGGAATAGTCTACGCCCATAGTCATATTAATATTCCCCAAATTTACAATCGTAAAATTACCAACCTCTCCCGCGTCATTCAGCGAGAACGAATTATTGTAAGTAAAATTAGCACTCGGCGACAAATACCATGAGCCGTTCGTCGGAACAACGACCGTAAAATTAAGTAAACTCTCCCCGCCCGATTCGGCACTGACATTAATTATCCCACTATAATTTCCGGGAGCGGTCTGTGCCGGAATCTCCACGCCAATATTTACCTGCGAAGCAGAACCAGCAGGAATTATTCCTATCGGACTAGACGAAAGAACGCTCACCCAAGAATCCGAAAGATTAGAACTGCCCGTTGTAATATTTCCTTCTATAAAAGAAATAACCGTATTCAAAACATTATCACTCCCAGTCGAATTCACGAAGAACGAAAAATTTCCCGAACTCTCGTGCTGAATGGTCAAATCCTCCGCGTAACTCGAAAGCTCCATCGTCGCATTTCCAACAACCACAACATACATCCCGGTATACTGAATATAATCATCGCCCCCCGCAATACTCCCGTCGTTGTCCGTCCAGTTTGCTCTCCACGTAACATAATAACTACCCGGAGCGGCAGTATCCTTTATCGTCACCAACATCGTCGCGTTGCAACTCTCATCAGGATAAACACTTGAGCACGGACTAACCTCGACGATACTATCAATCGCACTTGCATAAGCAGGAGCATAAACATAAACGTCCGGCATCGACGCCCCACCCGTATTATTCACCGACACATTCCAGTAAAACGGATACTCCTCTCCATAGCTATAATCTGCAATAGTCTTATTCGCAACCGACAGCGTCCCCGTCGTGTTCATCTCCTCCAAATAATCATAAAAGCTAACACTCGCATTCCTGTAATACGCACTCTCGTTATGTGCCGAAATAGTTACGCTATAATTTCCGTAAGCCAAATCGTCAGGAATCGCCCGCGACCTCAGACACTGCGAAACCCCCGCACACTCATAACTATCGCTCATCGTCGCATTACCAATCGTAATATTAAAGGTCCCGTCAACCAGCTCATCAATATCATCCCGCGTCCAGTTTGCAGAAACCGAATAGTTAGACACACCCGTATAATTCTTAGAAGTCGCATAAGGCACCGAAGTCACCGCCCAAACCTCCATATTCGTGCTATTAACTCCGACAATCCCCGTCGTCGGATTCACGACCACCTCAACCGCCAAAGGAAGACTCCCCAGGCTATTTGTAGGTATCGTAATATTATAATCATACCCCCCCGACGAATTAGTTGAGGCATTGAAATACGAAACATTCACTCTCTGAACCGTCGGTGTAGCAGACAGGTTCGTCGCCTCAAGCCAGGCCCTAAACTGCAAATAATCCTTTGAGAAAGAGGTAATATCGTTATTCAAATTATTGGTATAATTCGCACTCCACGAATCCCAGCCCGTCCCATTATCGCTCTCCCTTAACTGAAGTTTAACATCCCCGCCATTCAAAACCTCGTCCCATTTTAGCGTCGTATAAGTCACATTAGGCAAAAAGATATTCCCCGAAACATAACTCCCCGAGGACGAATAGTTGTAATTAGAATAATTAATCTCAATCGCCGAAATCGGATTATCCCCCGCCGTCTTATCTGAGCCGAACCTGACATAAAACTCGCTCTCCCCATCCACTCCCGAAAGAACCCCGCCAGCCGTCACGCCCGTCGAAGTCGTCCAGTTCAAAAGCGTCCAGCTTGAATTATCAAAACTATAATATATCGTGTCGTTCCCCCCGCCAATCTCCGCCCCCGCCGTCGTCATAGAAACCGACGCGTTATAAAACTTCGTCACCGCAGAAAACCTATACGTAATATTCCCGACATCCCCGCTCATCGTATTAATATCAAACAGATGCCCCGAAACCCAGCCCACATTATTATATGACTCCGCCTCGCTCGTGTATTCGTTAGTAACATAATCGTCGTCATAACTCACCCAATCCCCCTCCGCCGTCAGATTCAACCTCAAATCTCCTATACTCATATTCACATCCGTCCCCGTCCCGTTCGTAAAGTTCGTCCACGCCGACGTATCCGACGAAACCAAAACGTCATTCAACCTGATAGTAAAAAGATTATTCGCAATATCCCAATAGTCCGTCCCGTTCATCCGCCTAATCAACCCCGCAACATTCACAACATTCGTCGTATTCGCAGAACTCAAAGCACCAATCGAAATTGAAGTATTCTGAACCGAAAAGTCACTCTGCACCAACCTCACAATATCAAAACTATTCGTCAGATTTGCAAAATAAGTCAAAAGATAATTACCCAAAACCGCACCCGTTCCATAACTCAAAGCCCAAACTCCGCCCGTCGCCTCCCCGCTCAAACTTCTATTAACCGTCGTCCCGTTCGGAATCTCTACCTGCACCCAGACATCGCTCAAATTATACCCCGAACTATTATAATCAATATCCACCGCAGGAACATTCACGCTCACATTAACACCCTCATCATAATTCACACTCACCAACCCCGTCGTCGCCCCCAAACTCGTCTGATTATCAATCGGAATCCTAACTCTCTCCTCCCCCGACCCCGACAACCCCTCAAACCCGCTCTTACTACAAGAAAGCTCCCACGAATAATTCCCAGCATAATCAAAAGTTCGGTTATAATAATAAAGCAACGCCGACGAGTTGTAGAGCAAATCATACCAAAGCGCATTATAATCAACTGTAACATTAAAAAGCATTGGAGTCCAATTCTGATCTTCCGTCGAGAAAGAAGACATATATTGAAAATACCTATTATCACTTATCGTAGAAATATTACTAAAAGTCGCATTCGTATAAACCGACGACCATTCGCCATCCGAACAATCTGACTGCGCACAACTCCTCACCTGAAATGTGGTATTCAAAGCACCCGTCCTATTCGTCCCGTCCCCCATAATTCCATATAAATCATTTACACTCGCATAAGTCGTCGCAAGAACAGAGTTCGCACTTAATAAAAAAATTAAAACAAAAAGGACTAAAAAAATTGGATGCCCAAAATTAAAAACCCGTTTATTTAGAGTTCTGAGTTCTGAGCTTTCTTCTCCCTTATTTTTACATAACATTTCCAAAACACCTCCCATATAAACTATTTTTTAATTTATAACTATCACCATAAGCCAAATATGCTTCCCAAGAATTAAAACTTTCCATTAACTTATCAAAATTCATAACTCCAGAATCATACTTCTTAATTTTTATTTTCACGGTTTTCAAAAATCTTTTAATAGTGCTTTTTCTAATTAATCTATGATTATTAAAAATTCTATAACCCAAAAAATCAATCCCCAACGTAACAGGAAAAATATTTGCCTTTTTCGGATGCAAAGTCAATCTAATTGAAACTAAAAACAATCTTATCTCTTCTTTTAGTTCTTGAAGCCCTTGTTTCGATTCATACAAAAGTATAAAATCATCCATATAGCGAATATAACATAGCGTACCCCCGCCAACTTCACTCCTGCATTTGTAAAGACATTTTATTTTTAGCTTATATTTTACAAATTCATCTAATTCATTTAAAAAAATGTTGGCAAAAAGTTGCGAAGTTAAATTACCAATAGGAATCCCCTTCTCCACACTGTCTATTATATTGTCCAACAGCCACAATAATCTTTTATCTGCTATTTTTTTTCTTATAACCTTTTTTAGAATCTCGTGATTAACTGAAAAGAAATATTTTGAAACGTCGCATTTCAAAACATAATAATCCTCATTAACTCCTCTGATAAATTTTTGAAGTTTTTTTACGCCCGCGTGAGTGCCTTTCCTTTTTCTGCAAGCATAAGAATCATAAATAAATTTCTTTTCAAATATTGGCTCCATCACAAAATAAATAGCATGATGAACAATCCTGTCTCTAAAAGGCAAAGCGGAAATTTTTCTCTCTTTCGGCTCAAATATAATAAAATGCCTATACTCTCTTGTTTCATAAATCTGATTTTCTAATTCATATTGCAAATTAGATAATTCGCTTTCCAAATTATAAGTAAACTTGAGGACTTCTGCTAATTTAGTTTTTCCTCTTCTGGCTTTTAGGTAAGCACTATAAAGATTATCATATCCACAAACTTTCTCAAATAAATTTTTATACGTTTTCATTTTTAACCTCCCAATGCCCCGCTCTTGTTTCTCCAACTCTTACTAATGTTCCCTTTTTTCTTAATTTTTTCAAATACTCTTTTACAGTATCTTTACTTATATTTAATTTTTCAGATAATTCACTTCTGGAAACCTTAGGGTTATTTTTTATCACCTCAAAAATCTTATTTTCTAATAACGTTAATTTAACTTGGGGGGTAACTTGGGGGGTAACTTGGGGGGTAACTTCCTCAACATAATTTAGACGCTTGAATACAGTTATAAATTGTCTTCCAACTTCTTTAAAATTAGTATTTGGCTCTTTTGAAAGAATTAAACTTATGCCTCTTCCCCATTTTTCTACAAAATGAATTTGATGAAACATTTCTGCTAATAATTCATTCCTTCGCTCAGAAACTTCCTCATTTTTGATTCTCTCAATTGTTAATCCGCCATAAAGTAATCCGGGACTTCTTATTTCTAACCTATCCTTAAAAATAGCAATATTTACAGAATCATATTCATAATAATTTCTATGACAAAAAGCATTAATAATTGCT
The DNA here is from genome assembly GCA_043815105.1 of archaeon. GTDB lineage: Archaea > Nanobdellota > Nanobdellia > Pacearchaeales > GW2011-AR1 > JAGVXH01. Next base: position 5,039 of record JBDRJI010000065.1, on the reverse strand, counting down.
TCACGAAATGCGTCTGTGCTAATCTCGGGAACATCTACTCTATATAGCCCCTCTATTTTCATTCCAATGTGAATATTTTCAAGAATATATTTTTCAGCTTTTTTAATTAAAGTGAATAAATCACCGGTAAACTCTTGCATATCAAGTGTAACCGCGGTAGTTTTTCCAAAAACAGCACACCTTAACTTTGCATTTGGAAAAAACCGTTGCGGTTTCTTGCCAAAAAGTATCACAGCACTATTAAGCAATTTCCCGTCCCTGATGAGCCCCAACTTATTAAGAGAATTCTTAACAGAATTATATACTTTATTAGCTCTTTTCAGGAACCATTTTAATCTTTTAACATCAATATCTTTTAACGTCGCTCCTTTACAAACCTCGCTGTCCCACCTCAGCTTATTTTTATTTTTTTTCAAAATTAAATTTTCCAACTCCTTTGCGCTTAACTTTTTATCTTCATCACCAACGCGAATGTAAGCTCTGCCATAAGCGTAATAGGGTTGTTCATTTCCGAAAATTTCAACAAGAATACATTTTCTATTTTCTAACATAATCTCATTGACCTTAGGAAAAATTTTAGGTTCAATATAATCCGAAATAGATTTTGAAATATCCCTTATCGTTCTTTCGCCAATCGCCTGCCCCACGACCTCACCATTATTTTTAATCCCAAAATAAAGCTCCCCTTTCTGATGCTTATTCAAAATAGCAACCATGGAAACAATTGCCTCTTTCAATTCCGAAGTTGATTTTTTCAATTCCAATTTTTCAGATTCTTTAAACTTTTTATACGTTTTCATTTTTTCTTTTGGTAAATCCGACAGCGTTCAATCAGCATTGCTTCATCTTACTAACCGCCGGATTTTATTTTAATATTTGACCTTTGCGTGCCCCAACCAATTTTATATTATATCTGTGAGGGTATTCGGTCTGGATTTGGATTGATGTAGTTCCCTTACGCTGTTCGTCATCTCCGTAAAGATAACGAATCTGGCCTTGGGACCTATTACAACAGCGGAAGCCGATATTGTTGTTCGTGTCCGTCGGGGCATTGTTCAAATTCGCACAAAAAGGCCCCGCATTCGCCCCATTGTTCCAATTGCCACCACGTTTCACAGCGCGCCGCTAATCACAATCCACCCATTCCTATGAAGGAATATTATATTTCTTGTACCAACCTCCCAGCATTCTGCCTATTTCATTTATCAATTTAGAGCCGTATTCATATTGAGAAAAACTAATAAACTGCAAATCTTTTGACAGTCTGAAAAAAATTCTTAACTTATCTAATTCAACAATCGCTTTTCTAAGCGATTGTTTTTTATCAAAATCGTTATTAGACTGAATAATATTCTCTAAAAAATTCAGTGAAGTATTTTCTATTTTTTGAGCCATCGTCCATTTCTCCGACTTTGGAAACTTATTTAACAAAGCGTGAAGCCACTTAATGAATTCATATGTGCTATGGAAAATTTTCATATCTTCAATCATTTTTCTTTCTCCATTATTTTAATTTTCTTTTCCAACTTCTTATTTTTCTGCAAGTCTAAATAATTATCTTCTGACACAATGCCTTTTCCGAGAGTTTTTTCAAAATCAACTCTTGCGTTACCTGCAACTCTCCCGCCGTCTTTGGCATCCTTTCTCAACTTTGGAAATTGTTTTGAATCTCGCTCCCTCGTTAGTCTCGTAGTAGATGCCTCACCCAACATCCCGAAAATCAATTCTAAATCATCCATATGGTCTCTTAAATTTTGTTTGGTCAAATTTTTATGTTGCTTATACTCATTAATTGTTTTTCCAAATGTAGCCTTAGAGATTTCATTTGTAAGAACGGCAAAACTAACATCATCCTGAACTCCCCGACTTTTCCATTCATCTGTCAGCTCGTTTCTTACTGCAATTCCTCTGACTCTTTTTTCAATCCATTCATTAGAATATCCCTTTTCTTTGTATATCTCCTTCATTCTTTCCTGAGCAAGTTCGGGATTCTCAATTTCCTGTATTCTTTCATAGCCAACTTTTGCTAACCACCTCTTAAACGGTTCTGCTTTTTTTGAAGGAATAGATTGTATAATTCTAAACATTGATTCGGTATTGGCACAATCTGTAAACCTGCTTTTGCCATCCTCTGCCAACATCTTCAACTGTCCGATTTTATCGGACAGTTGAAACCCTTCTTCAATTAGCTTCGCCTTAAGGTCTGCCCAATATTTTCGAGGTCTAAAACTTACCTCTAATACATTAATTATATCAATAACTGAAAAATACCATTCCTCTTCGTACCAACTTCTTCTTATTTTTTTATTTTCAAAAACAACCATTTTATATTCATTCATTATCTTATAACAACCTCAATTTTCTCTTTAAACATCGATTTAGTATTTGCACAATATGTTGAAAGTTCAGGATTCTCAATCTCGTCAATCCTATCGCTCCCAACCTTCGCCAACCACAATTTAAACGGCTCTGCTTTTTTAGAGGGTATAGATTGAACCAATCTTAAAATCTGCTCCGTATCCGCAACATCTGTAAATCGCAATTTTCCATCTGAAGCCAACATTTTCAGTTGGTTACAATTTGTAACCGACTCATTTCCCTCATTCTTTAAACGATGTTTCAAAACTTTCCAGTAATTTCTCGCCCCCTGAAAATCACTATCGGTTAAAACCCCAACAACATCGACGACAGAAAACCACCAATCCTCCTTATTCTCATCCCATTCAACTCTGATTTTCTTATCTTCAAATAATTTTATTGCATTTTCCATTTTTTTATTTTTTTTCTCCATTTTTGGTAAGGTATTTACTTTCCTTTTCTTTTCCTCGAATATTGTTATTATTTTTTACCCTCTGAAAATTATTTAACGGGGCATTCAAAAAATCCTCTTTTGATAACAAGACATATTTGTAAACTGATTTAATCAAATCATTACTTCTTGAAAAATTTGTATCTCTTTTTTTCTCATAATATGTCCAAAGAACTGTTTTAACTCCAAAATCCTCCAACGATTGAACCACTGGAACAAAATCTGAATCACAAGCAATCAAAATGACTTTTTTTATTTTTGGATATCTTAGCGGAGTTAAAACCAAATCTATTGCCAAAAGAATATCAACCGCTTTTTGACTATATTTAAAATTACCATCTATTTTTAATCTTTGACATCTTCCTTCTCTCACTGTAACTCCTCTTTCTCTTAATTTTTTTACGAGTCTGTCGTGTCCATCTTTTCTTAATTTTTCATCTTCTGAAGAATTTGAACATTGGAATGGAGGAGCAACATATAAAAAAATATTTCTTAAAAGTAATCTTTCTTTTTTCGCCATATTTTCAGAGAACAAAACTCTATCAAATTTTAGATATTTTCCCATCCCAAAATACTTTGAAAGTTTTGATAAAAACGCCTCATCAATAAAAACTATAGTCTTATTAAAAAAAGACTCATCCGGCGACCCATTCCGATCACCGGGGAGCATATTAATATTACTACTAATCTTATGTTTATAAAACTTACTATTTTTTAATTTTTTAATTTTTATTTTATTTCTTTCCATTTTATTTTTCTCCATCTTCCCTTCCTGTTTCTCATCCCCCGCCCCAACCCAGATTAGGTCACCAGACCACCTACTGGGTCCCAGATTCCAGGTTCCAGATTCAGTTAGCCCCTCGGGTCTAACTACTACAACAGCGGAAGCCGACATCGTCGGACGTGCCCGCCGGGGCACCGTCCAAAACCGCACAAAAAGGCCCCGCAAGCGCCCCAAGGCTCCAACTGCCACCACGTCTCACAGCGCGCCCTGTAGTTGTCAAAGGAAAATAAGTTCCATCATTTCCATATATTGCAGTTGCTGTTCCCGTCGTAGTCTGCCAACCCTGTGTGCTATTTGGATATTTCCACCCCACAACACCATCAGGATTCGTAACATCAACCGTCTCATTCGTCCACTCCCAGACATTCCCAGTCATATCCCAGACCCCCTCCGACGAATAACAACCCGACTCGCCATTCTTATTATAACCAGTATTACACGCCTCTCCCGATTCATAACTATGGTCAAGACAATAAGTAGACGAACCAGTCACGCAACCATAAGGAGCCACCGCTAAATCAGTTGGCAAATTATAAACCTGCCCCTGCATATTGGCAGAAGCCAACCATTCCTCGTCGGTGCATAAATGTTTCCCCGCATTTGAACAAGCCGTCCTCGCATTTATCTGGCTAACCCTCACCCACGGAACAACCCCCTTCTTTGATTCAGCAGGCATACTGCCTGGGTTATTCCTAAGCGCTACCTCCGTCACATTCCCCATATCTGTAGAATTCGCAGATGGCATACTCGCCTCGTATTTGTCTATACAGAAACCGTTTAACTTATTAATATAAGCCATGCCCTCAGGGCAGGAAGTTCTCTCCTCGCTCCAACTCAAACTCTGATAAGAGACAGAAGTGCTCATATCAAAAACCTTGCTCGTAAAATTCCCCGAATCATAAGCCAAATCAAGTTGAACATACCCCGAACTATTAAATAATGTCTGAGCATAATTTCCCAAATCAAAGTCCGCCTGCGAACTATCCCAAAAACTCCCCGAAGTAACTCCCCCTTCACTCCCCCCGCTAAACGCAATACTACAACTCGCCTCCTCAACACTCGCCGACGAATTATCCATCGTCCAATTAGCAAAGAAATATTCCATCGCGTTTGGCAAAGTCTCACTATTCTCCCCCCCGACCTCCGACCACCGACCACCGACCTCCGAATCCAGTTCCAAATCCCAAACTCCCAACCCAGTCAACTGCAAAACATCAATAGAACTCGTCCAGTCATTATTGCTCTCGTCCGACTCAGGATGCTCATTATCAACATCAACGCTCACATTCAAAAGCACCCCCATCTGCGACGTCGTGTCCAAAGTGCAATTAGTAATATAATAACTCTCTCCCTCTATCGACGGAATCAACTTAGAGTCGAACATCTCCCCGCCAAGATAACACGACACATTCACATTCGCAGCGCTCGGCGGCGCGGTATTTGTAA
>JBDRJI010000064.1:0-5483 GCA_043815105.1 archaeon | reverse complement strand
ATTACCCTGTCTTTCATTTCTTAGTTTGAAATTACCTTGAGCGTAGTGCCGATTGAGAAAGAGTATTTATCTTGATTTATACCACCATTTTTTGATTTTTTTATTGTCCGCTCAAGTGTTATAATTTCCCCGTCTACTTCTATGTCTAAGCATGCATACGCGTTATCGGTTCCTTGTCTTAAAATTGAAGTTCCTTTTTGCCCAGGTTGTAATCCGAAAAGTGCAAATTGTAGCCCAAGAAGAATAGACGTTTTTCCCGAGCCAATATCTCCCGCAAAAAGAATTGAACCTTTTGGAAATTCAATTGTTAAGTCTTCGTAACTTCTAATATTTTGGATTGTTAATTTTTTGAATAGCATTATAGTATTTGGTCAATATTTAAAATATTTTTAAGTTCAGACAAGAGTCTGTCTTCGTAAATGGTGGATTTTTCGTCTTCGTTTTTTTCAATAGAAAGTGCAGTCATTAACTGAGGAAGATGCTTATTAAAATCAGCTGGATTTTTCCGTGAATATTCTCCGATAATCTGACGTTCTATATTTTCGACATTGTCGGTCGGAAACGATTCTATTTCAAATTCGGAATCCTGAACTTTAACTGACGAAATATTACGAAGGAAAACAAACGCCTCTTTTTTGTCTACAAATTCTTCTATCTCATTAAATCGAATGTCGCCCGTCTTACCCTTCGTCAAAACTCCCTTTAATTTTAACAAAACAATTTTATCCCTTAAATTTAATTTATCCAGTTCGTCAATTATTTGCTGGGTTGCAGTTAAGCCGTTATTAATTTCTATTTCTAGTGAGACAACTTCTTTTAATGGAATTTTAATGTTCTGTGTTTTTATATTTGCACCGTCGAATTCGCTTAGTTGAAAACTGCCGTATTGCAAATCGGATAATTCCTGAAAATTATTTGGAAATGTTGGTCCGGGATAGACATAGCAAGAGTTTGCTTCTCGGGTTTCAAAAACCTGATGAATATGTCCCATCGCATAATAGTTTGCGAGAGGAAGTTTCTGCTTTTCAATTGACTCCATTGGAATCGTCCCGACGACATCTTTAATCGTAGTATGTATCATAAAAATTGTAAACGGATAAACCTCATCAAAATAAACCCTAGGCAAATCTTCAATTTCCATCCCCGATTTCCTCCCAGGATACCCATAAATTGCGATGTCGTCGTGCATATGTGGTTTCAATTTTATCCTTCCGTCTTTCTCTGTTTGCCAGTTTTCTATGTTTTTACAAAATCCTGCCTTCTCTAAAACGTCAAGAAACGTTTTTCCCGACGCAGAAAAATCATGGGAACCCGCAATTAAATAAACTGGTATTTTTGCGTCGTGAAGTTTCTTAAATTCTGCGAACGACTCTTTCAAAATTTCTATTGGGGGGTATGCCGAGTCAAAAAGATCTCCCGAGATTAGAATAAATTCTACCTGTTCCTCTACGCATCTTTCTAGAATTTTCTGGAAGGACTGAAAGTTCAATTTCTGCAATTCCTCTTGCCTCCAGCTACCTAGATGGCAATCTGACAGATGCGCGAATTTTATCATAGTTTCCTCCCCATTTTCATATTTTGGGAAGTTGTGTGAGATATTTAAAGATAGTTGTGATTGGTTTGGGTATTGCAGAGAATGATAATTATTTACCCAAACTCCAACACCAACAACTCTTCCATAAAAATCTTTTTCCTTGCGACAATTTTTGGATTGAACTTTTTTATTCTGTCCATCGGAGTCAAAGAGGAAATCAGAAGAAATATTTTACCATTTTTGTTTAGATGTTTTTTTGCCTGCTCTAAAAATTTAAGTGAAATTTCATCACCTCTTTTTCCGCCCGTCGTTGCAAGTTGTGATGATTTTGGTTCGCGTGAGTCAAGCGGGAGATATGGTGCGTTAAAAGTTATTAGGTCAAATTTGTCTTTTATTTTTTCAAAAAGATTTGTCTCTATCGCATTTAGTCCTTTTTGCTTAAGAAGTTTAATCGCCGACGAATTTATATCGGCAACCAAAATATTTTTTTTATCTAAAAACTCTAGTGCGATTTCGGACAAAATTCCAGAACCCGTGCCCATATCCAAATAAGAATTAACTTTATGTTTTCTTAAATACTCTTTCAAAAAATCTGCGAAGAGATATGAATCTTCGGCGGGCTGATAAATCTCCATTAAAATATTTTATTCCAGAAAATCCCCAGAACTGCAGCACCAATTAGAACTATTACTGCAATAGAAATTAAAATTATTATGAATTTTTTTGAGAGGGTTTTTTGTTGTCCTGGTATTACTGCCGAATTTACTGGCAAGGGATTTGTCCCTACTGGAGCTTCCTGTGGTTTAGTTGGAATTTCAGATGGTGCGACCATTGGTCTTCCGATTTGTGAAGTAGCTGTTGGTATCTTTTGAACTGCCGCTGCAACTTCGGCAGGTTTGTATCCTGCGCTAATGAAACTTTGTTGTGCCTTCGCTAGTGTTTCTCCTCGGTCGAGTGCATTTTTTAATCCACCGACTAATTCTTCTTCTCGGCTCGGGGTTGGTGGTACTACAATTTTAAAACCCCTCCATCTTGCATTAGATGACATTGCTTTCCAAGTTTATAACCTAATTCTTTTGTCAGCTCTGCCATTGGTCGCGTTTTGTCAAGTCCGCCATGAGATGGGATGACATGTTGAGGATTTACAATTTGCATAATATCCCGAAGGTCTTCTCTGCCTCCATGCCCAGAAACATGAGCATCTCTGAAAATTCTCGGTTTTGATTTTTTAAGGCGAGCTTCCATTTTCGCAAATTGCTCCACGTTAACTGGAGACGGAATTACACTAGATGAAAAAACAATGTTGTCATCCTGATTTAATTTGAACGGAAGCTGGCCTCGTGATAATCTTTCTAGAATTGAGCCAGGTTCGCCCTGATGTCCGGTACAAACAATCATATAATCCTTTCTTCTTCGCTCTACTTTATGCAGAGTTTTTTCTACCTGTCTTCGATATTTTGAAATTTTTATATTATTTAGAAAAGGTGCAACACCTGCATTCTTCGCAGCGGTAGAATATTTATCCATACTTCTCCCTAACAAAACTACCTCCCTGTTCAGCTTTTTTCCAAACTCAACAATTGATTTTAGTCTGGCAATGTGAGATGAGAAAGTTGTCACAATCATCCCTGCATTCCTATTTTGGATTGTCAGCAAAACCTCTTCAAGAAGCACTCTCGCAACTTTCTCGGAAGGAGTTTTTCTTTCAGAGCCAGAATAAAGTGAATCTACTACAAAACAGAGAACGCCCTCTTTTGCTATCTCTCTTAGTCTTTTATAATTTGGCCTTAATCCCAAAACTGGAGTATCGTCAAGTTTAAAATCGTTCGCGTAAATAATCGATCCCTTTGGTGTTTCAATTGCAATCATCAAACATTGTGCGGTTGAATGAGTTATATTTATGAAATCTACTTTGTATTTTTTGTTTTTACCATTGATATAAAATGTTGTGTTCGGCTTTATCGCAAAGGTTTTGTTTTTGAGTACTATGTCGTTGTCGGTTAATAAAGATTCTAGGACCTGTATTGTGAATGGGGTTCCGTAAATTGGTGCATCGTATTTGTCGGACAAAAAAGGAATCGCACCGACGTGGTCGAGATGCGCGTGGCTGATAAACTGAGCTCGGACTTTATGTTTAATTTTATTAATTACGGAATCTTCTGGAACAGCTTCTATTGATTTTAATCTTTTTTCGGTCATGACCTTATCTCGTTCCTGCATTGAGACGATTGCCGGCAAAAAAAATCCTTCATCAAAGATAAATGCATCTTCCTCCAATTCAACCACAACCATATTTTTCCCAACTTCCGAGAACCCGCCTACCGTATGTATTTTCACCATCTTATTAAAATAGATATTGAATGAAGTTTTTAAAGTTTAGTAATGTTTTTAATGACGAAAAAACTTAATTTAATATGAACAAAAAGGGGTTAATCGGAACAATCGTCATTTTAGGAATTTTAATAGTCGCGGGTTTTTTTTGGTTTGTCGGAGAGTGGAATGAGGAAGAAGAAATTGGGTGTGTTCCCGCAAGTTGCTGTCACGCAACCGAATGTGTTTTAGAAAGTGAAGCGCCAAATTGTAGTGGCATGATGTGTAGCATGGTTTGCTCGGGACCCTTAGATTGTGGCGCGGGGCGTTGCGAATATATTGAAGGGGAGTGCGAAATTGTAAAAAATGAATAAGAATTTTATAATTTTGGTTTTAGTTTTTGGAATGATGATTGTGGGGTTTGTAAGTGGGGCAACGGGGAATGTCAAAATTGATAAAAATTTACTTGAGAAATTTGAGGAATTACAAAATCAAGATGAAGGTAAAATTCGTGTACTAATAAAATTAAAAAATGAAAGTGAGGCGCCGAGTGATTATTTTGGAATCTTTAATAAAAAAGAAACTTCCGAAAAAATAAATATAGATAAGAGCAGTATAAATAAAGAAGCTAGGGGATACGTTTCGGCTTATATCAGCAAAAAAGATTTAGAGGAATTAAAAACTAATAAATTTATTGAGAGTGTTAGTGTTGAGCAATCTTATCATATCTTGCTTCAGGATTCTGTGGATATAATGAATATGTCTTATGCGTGGAATCTTGAAAAGAATAATTTGAATTTAACAGGAAGCGGTCAGACTGTTTGCATCATCGACACTGGCGTAAATTATTCCCATCCTGATTTAGGGGGAGGTTATGGAAACGATACAAATTTTTCTTATAAGATTATTGGGGGATGGGATTTTTGCGGGAACGATGGGGATTGTGCCGAAGAAGATGGCGACCCTATGGATGTTGAAGGGCACGGAACGCATGTGTCAGGAATCGTTGCCGCCAGTGGCTCAATAACTGGCACCGCACCTAATACTAAAATTGTTATGATGAAGGCCGCGAATGCTTCTGGTGTATTTTTTACTGTAAATATACTATTAGCAATTGATTGGTGTGTTAATAACGCGAGTAAATTTAATATTTCAGTTATTAGTATGAGCTTGGGTGGTGGATTATATGATGGATATTGCGATAACGATGATGCTAGTAATATTGCTATGACAAATTCAATAAATAATGCTGTTGCTAATAATATCTCCGTTGTTGTTGCTACGGGAAATGACGGAAATTCTACATATATTGCCTCTCCTGCATGTATTACAAACGCTACAAGGGTTGGAGCAACAAATAAAACAGATGGTATCGCAAGTTATTCTAATAGAAATTTTATAACAAAATTATTTGCAACTGGCAGTAATATTAATTCCACAATAATGAGTGGAGGATATGACTCTTGGTCAGGAACCTCAATGGCAACCCCGATGGTTGCGGGAGCCATCGCCTTAATTAATCAATATTTAAGTTTAAGCGGACAGTCAAAAACTCCTCAAGAAATAGAAAGCGTGTTAAATAACACGGGGGAAATTTTAGACGACACCGCCGAGAGCGGATATAACTTTTCCCGAATTG
>JBDRJI010000063.1:0-9152 GCA_043815105.1 archaeon | reverse complement strand
AACGCTCTATGCTTTAGCCGCTGAGGATGGGGAGATGAAGATTATTGTATCTCCTCGCAGAAATGTCAAGCCGTAGCTCGTTGTCTGCTCTCCGTTTTCAACTTCTTTCGCGTTGTCGAGAACCACGTTGATGTGGATGTCGAATGCGAGCAAAGTCCCGACAAATTGTTTGCCAGTTTTCAGCTGCACTAAAATCTCTTTACCTTTTGCTGAATTCAGCAAATCCAAAGGTCTATCGATTCCGTTTACCATAAGGGTATTCGATAATAAGAGTTTTTAAACTTTTAGACGAAGCTTAGAACTGGGGTTTTCACCCGGCAGGTAATCTGGTGATTTAAATATTCTTATTAGAAATTTATCCTCTCTCGTAACCTTTTTATAGAGTGTTGAATTATATTTTCTATGAGGTGGTATGCGTTGATTTCGTTGATATCAGATAGTCGTGTGCAGTTTTTACTTTGGTCTGTTGTGGTAGCTTTTATTCTTGCTGGAGTTTTGGCATTAATTGAATTTCGATTGAAGCGAGAAAGAGAGAGGAGGGCTATGCAGAATGTAAATGAATTAGCTATTGAAAAGATTTGGCGATTTTTGAGAAGTGACAAAACACTGAGAGAGAAATTAGATTTTATTGATAAGACTGCGAAGACATACTTTAAGGAAACTTATGGAACATCCCTGAATTCTAGCTATTCTGTTTTGACCGAAGAGTTTGAAAAGATGCGACGAAATAATGAGATTGTTTTTTGTAAGACTATGTTTGCGACTTATTATTTAAATAAGGAATTGACCGAGAGTGAAGTGATTGCTCTTGGAAATTTATTAATTAGTATTGAGAAAAATAAAGAGAGTGTGAATAAAGTTCCTCAGGTTCCGTCTTTTATGGAGCGAGTTAATTGGTTCTTTGAAAAAAGGAAGTGGGCCGTTTCAAAAAGGAAAATAGTTAGAGAGGAAAAGGGACATCTAAAGGTGCTTAGGCGGGGGGGAGTTAAATATAAAAGAGAGATGCTAAAAGTAGAAAGAGATGCTCATAAAAGAAAGACAAGGGTTGAGGGGAGAAGGAGGATAAGAGAAAAAATTCTGTCTATTATGAATCAAATCAATCAGTTCTTTGAAGAAAGGAAGAGGATTGCTTTGAATAAAAAATTAATCAGAGAAAAAGAGAGACGTGAGCTTGCGGGGAGAAGGGAAGGACTAGATATTATTGCAAGGCGGAATAAAAAGAGATTATTGGCTATTAAGGAGGAGGAGGCGCAGAAGCTAAAGATTGCAAAATTAAGGATTGTTGGAATTAAGAAGAAACACAGAGGAGAGAAGATTAGAACATATAAGGAGGATGTAGGGAGAGTGGTGCGTGGGATGATTAGTAAATTGGGTGTGTTATTTGGTGTTGGTAAAATTTGGAAAAATAAAATTTTTACCGAGGATGAAATTATTAAAAAGAGTGCGGAGAAAGTTTCGCCTCAGGGGTATACTGAGATTGTAAAGAAAGGAGTGGATGAAAATATTAAGGAGAAACTTTTGGATAGCGTTAGGGTTCATAAGGGGAAAGAAGCGGTTTCATTAAAAAAGAATAGTTTTTTCGATTATAATTATGGGGGCTATAAGAATTTACAAAATGCGGGGCGAGAATCTTTGCAAAAACAAACGGTTGATTTTGGCGAGTCTGGTAATAGCATTGAGATGGGAAGGGAGGGTATTGCTGAGAGGATTATTAGAAAGGAAAAAGAGCGCCTTAAGGATAGAGGTATTTTTGCGGTAGAAATTTAAATAAAGGCGACAGACTAAGGAATATTATGCAAAAGAAATGGTTGATTATTGTGGATGTGTTTATTTTAATTGTTGTTATTTTAGTGTCGCTTGGGGCGGTGTGGAATTTTTCGTTTGAGGAGTCAGTTCCTTCCACCGAGGAGTGTATCGACGTAAACAAGGTTTCGAGTTTTGTTTATGATGTTTGTTACGATGCTTATTCGGAGAATATTTTTATGAAAGTAGATAGGGGGGCAGATAGTTATCGGGTCAATGCATTGAGGATTTCTTTTTTTGATTTCTCCGAGCAATTTTATGAATTAACCGATGTGCCGGATATTGATGGCTTTAAGGCGTATAAAATTTTAGCTAAGAAAAATCCGCAGACTATTGACGTGAGGTTAGATATTACTAAAGATTTTTCAGCTCCGGTTTGTGATGAGCCCCGTATGCTTTCTATAAAATATTGTCCTGCCAGTATTTATCAAGAGGGTGTTAATGTTAGCGTAAGTCCATTGAAGGATGTTGGGCTGGATGATTTTATTGAGATTGGCGAAATGCCGAAACAATATTCTGATACTTTTTCTTTGAGTTTGGTAGATAAGGAAAGGATTTGGAAATCACAATGCGAATCTCGCTGGGAATGTGGTATTTGGGGAGATTGTGTCGACGGGGTTCAAAATAGAGAGTGTGAGGATATAAAAAATTGTTTTATGCCAACAAATTCTCCCGAGATGGTTAGATATTGTGGACAAAATTGTTCTGAAGAGTGGGAGTGCGAATGGTCAGGTTGTAGTAATGGTTTTACGGAGCCAAAATGTATTGATTTGAATAAATGTGGAACCTCGTATAATATTCCGCAAAAATTAGGCTGTGGAGTAGATAGAGATTGTATGGCAGATATTGAATGTAGTGAGTGGTCGAGCTGCGATATTGATTATAATTTTGCGGATTTAATTAAAGAGGGTATTGGGGATTTGAGTGGAGTTAAGTCTAGAATGTGTAAAGATAATAATGGTTGTGTGGAGTTACAAAAGGAAACTAGGAGTTGTTCGGTTAGTGTTGATATTTATACCCAAAAATTTACGAAGTGTGGTGAGGATTTTATTGGTATTTATAATCGTTTAAATAATGATTTAATTGCAAGAATTAAGAAGGGAACGCAAGATAATCCACACCTAGATATTTATTTTGACGATCAGAGAGATAGTCGTTATTGTGATTATTGTTTTGATGGAAAGTTGAACGGAGATGAGGAAGGTGTTGATTGTGGGGGGAGTTGTGAGGCGTGTGTTGATAAATACAAGCAAGTTTCTTTTGTTGAAAAAACCTGGTGGAATAGTTTTAATGATTGGGTGGAAAAAATATTGATGTGATAGTAAGTCTTTTAAATTGAAACTGATAGTTACAATTGGCTCTGTAGCTCAGCGGTAGAGCGCCGCTCTCATGAGGCGGAGGTCGGGAGGTCAGCACTCCCCAGAGCCATTTTAATTTTTGTAGTGCTTCCCTCCCTGTCGGGCATCGGATTAATCTTCCATTAGTTTTATATAATATATTTTCTTCGATATTACATGGTTATTGAGGAGAACATATCTAATTTGACGGAACTTTTTTCTATGTTGCCGCCAAGTGTTATAGAAAGGATCGAGGGACTTACGGTAATTTTTAAAGCGGTTGGAATTGCCGTAATTGTCTACATTGTCTATGTTCTTATTATGGGATTTGTTAATTATCGCAAAATGAAAAAAATAGTTAATATCGAAAAAAAACTTGTTTCTATGGATAAAAAGTTGGATAGGTTGCTGAAAAAGAAAAAGAAGTAGTTTATGCTGATTTCAATAGAGTTATTTCAATAGTAGAGACGTTTACCATTTTTGCTTCTTTATTTTCAAATTTTTCGCTACCAATTGAAACATCTTGTACCGAGACCTCTTCTTCCGGAAATTTTTTTCTTGCTATTTCTGCGACGTCTACGCATTTAGAAATAAATTTTCCTCGGGCCTTGATTATTGTTTTACTGATTCCATTATTGAATTGTAGAATTACTCCAGTCACATAATTTATGAAAGGTTTACCTCCAATAAGGATAGAGCTCTCTTTAATATTTTTTGTTTCGGTTGTCATCTTTTTGGCCTGTGTCGTCTATAATAATTTTTCTGTTCTTTTTGATTCGTGCGATATATCCCGCGATTTTATTTCGTACTTTTTTACTTGGTAATATACTTCCGAGCGTCTTTTTGTTTTCTTCGAATGTTTTACCGAAAGACTCGTCTGAGTTTTCAATTAATTGTCTCGATGTTCTTTTAATTAGTGTGGATTTGATTCTTCCCATACTTATGGGTGAAAAAATTAATTTATAAGCGTTATGGTTGTGGACTTACATCACTTCTAATTTAATTAGGTGATTTTCTTCTATAAATTTTTGGATTGGTTTTGAAGGTTTTCCTTTAATTATTAAGAGGCATGGCATTTTGTTTTTTGTTGCGATTTGGATTGCGGCTTCTATCTCGTCTTTTGTTGCCGTTTTTTTATTTTTTGCAACCATAAGAAAATTTATATCACCCAACTGGGAGGTTATATTTATTACTGCCATAATTTCTTTTTTCTCTGTTCGAATTTCCTCTATGAATTTAATATTTTTTTTCTTCAGGAAATTTTTTATTTCGATTAAAAATTCAGGGGCTGGTTCTTTATTTTCTGATTTTAACGGCACAAAAATACTCTCAACTTTTTTTGATTCTTTTTTAATTTGTTCTATTTCCTTTTTTTTAACTTCCCACGCTTTTGGGACTTCAGTATGTTCTTCTTTTTCAGCTTCTTTTTCAGCTTCTTCAGTTATTGATTTGAGTTTTTTATCTATTGTTTCAGGTTCTTCTTTTGGTGTTTCTTTAGGATGCAATAGTTTCTCAATTTCTTCTTCGGTGGCGAATGCATATTTCCATTTTATTTTTTCTTGGAATTTGAGTGGGATTGCAAAATCTTTAATATTTCTTAGAGCGACTCGCGTTACTGGTTCCTCATTTTCATCTTCCATTAGTTTTTTATCTTTTAGTTTTAGAAAGACCTCCTTCTCGGCAGATTTGAGATTGTCGATATGTTCTTCGAGTTTTTGTTCTTGTCCAGGTAAAAGGTAAAGTGAGGACGCTCCAATTTTCATGTGACTTGTTTTAACTTGTTTCGAATCGAGAAGTTCTGATGTAATTGCGGATGCGACAACTGGCTCCATCTCGATTGCCTTTGCAATTCTGACCGGGAGAGATGGTCCGTTTGTCTCTAGGAAGGAGATTATTTTTTTCTTTTTTTCTTGGATGTCTATCATGCTTTTAAGAAATGGTCGGGGGTTATAAATATTCCGAGAAAACCAGATTTCCTATAATTTACTAATTGTATTTCGCACAGGATCCTTTTTTTTATCGTCGGTCGAAGCTTCGCTTAAGTCTTATGGTCGAGTCCACTTGACTTCGTAGTAAGAAACGTCACCTTCTTCGTCCACGATTGCTATCAGAAGATTTTTTTTTGTGGAATGAGCAACCCGGGTTTTCGCCGAAAAATCCTGCCAAGTCATTTGTGTATTTTCCGAAACAGGGAAGAGAATCCACTTAGAATGAGCCTTACTTATCTTATCCCCTTTGTCGTATACTCTAAACTCAGCCCCAAATTTTAAGGCGGTTTTTACAATGTATCCTTTTTTTCTTAAATCTTTGAAAACTATATATTTCGTTTTGAATTTTTTATCAATTCGTTCGAATTTTTTCAAGATTTCTTTTTGTGATAATTTTTTATCACGATAATCTAAGATATCCATTTTTTTATCTTGAACCAAGAAAAATGCTTCGGGGAGGGAATATAAAATTTTCTCTCCGAATTTCTCTCCGAATCTGCTTGTAGCGAATAGGCTTTGAGCTTCGACTGTGTTTGATGTAATTTTTTCTGATATTAATGTTGCTTTGATTTTTGTCATAATATTATAGGGTGGAGGTGGATTATAAAGTTTCCGAGGAAAACTAGGTTTTCCTACAGGTACCTTTCTCAGTTAGCAATAAATAAAAATCAATTTTCCATAGAAAATTGATTTTTATTTATTGTATTTAGTGTAAATTAAAATTTTTTAACGCGCCTGTCATTGCTGCGCAACGACCCTGTCGCTAAAATTTTAATTTGCTATTGTTGCGCGGTTAGTTCGCGCGACTTGATGAACTAGGGAGATTTAAGTTTTTGAGAAGTTTTTTAAACAGAGATTTTTTATTAGAGACATAGTCCCATAGTCTAGGGTGCGCTAATGCTTGCCCGACATCCTATAGGACTTAAAACAAAATAGTCCCATAGTCTAGTGGTCAAGGATACGAGACTCTGACTCTCGTGACCCAGGTTCGAATCCTGGTGGGGCTATTGATTCGAACCAGGTTCGATACCCGCTTCGCTTCGCTCGGGGGCAGGCACATCCTGGTGGGGCTATTCCTTTAGGGGATGGGAATTCTGGGTTTGGAGTTAGGTTGTTGGATACGACGGGGAAGGAAATTAGGTTAGAAGATCTGGGTAGGATGTTTCACAAATAAATTTTCTACGGAAACTTTATAAAGCAAAATTTGAATTAGTTATTACGATGAAGAGAAGTTCAAGACGTTGGAAGAAGAAAGGTCAAATGCGTTGGAAGTGGCAACGTAAAAGACTTAAGAAAGAAAAGCGAAAGAGAAAGCTTAAGAGAGGCAGATAGTTCTATGAAGAGTTGATAGGAAATGGAATGAAAGAAAAAGAATTTTTGTTTGAAATTTAATTTGGATTCTAAATATTATTTACCACAATAATCCTTATAAACCAAATCATTCTTTTTAATATATGAGTGAGCATTATAATTCGGAGGTGTGGACTGAGAAGTATCGGCCGCGGAAATTTGAGGATATGGTTGGGCAGGTCGAGATTATTAAGAGGGTTCGAGCGTTGACGAATTCGATGAACATTCCACATTTACTTTTTGCTGGGCCGGCTGGGACTGGGAAATCTACCTTGGCTTTGATTGTCGTTAAGAGTTTGTTCGGCGAGTCTTGGAGGGAAAATTATTTGGAACTGAATGCGTCGGATGAAAGGGGTATTGATGTTGTTAGGCAGAAGGTAAAGGATTTTGCGAGGACGAAGGCGTTGGGAGATGTTCCGTTTAAAGTGATTTTTTTGGATGAGGCGGATGCTTTGACGAGGGAGGCACAGCAGGCACTGAGGAGGACTATGGAGAATTTTACGAGCACGTGTAGGTTTATTCTGTCTTGTAATTATTCGTCGAAGATTTTGGATCCGATTCAGTCGAGAACGGTTGTGTTTAGGTTTCAGCTTTTGGAGAAGAAGGATATTAAGAAGAGGATTGATTTAATTGCGGAGAGTGAGGGTCTGTCTATTAATGCTGATGCATTTGATGCTCTGTATGAAGCGAGCGAGGGAGACTGCCGTCGGGTGATTAATCTATTGCAGGCAACGGCTTCAATTTCGCCGAATATTACTCCTGATTTGGTGAATACAATTGTTTCAAAAGCGCGACCGTCCGACATCAAGATTGTTTTGGATTATGCGCTGAGTGGGGATTTTGTGAGTTCTAAAAATAAGTTGTTGGATATTATGCTGAAAGAATCTATTTCGGGACAGGATGTGATTAAGGCGATTCAGAAGGAAATTTGGAATTTGCCGATTGATAATGCTTTGAAGGTTCGGCTGACGGAGAAGACGGGTGAGATTGAGTTTCGATTGGTTGAGGGTGCGGATGAGTTTATTCAGCTTGAATCTTTAATAGCGGCTTTTATTATGGCTGGGATTGGTAATAATGTTGGTGGGTTGAAGGAGGAGGAATAATGGGAATAGATTTTAAAGAGATGAAGCTGGTTTATCCTGCACACTCAAAACATTATTTTTATTTTCGTCAGCATATTTCTAAATTTGTTTTGGAACAAGGATGTGTTCCACTAAATCCATTTATGATTTTTGAATATTTTATGCTTGATACCATTGATAGAGATATTGTTAGAAACGCTAATAATAATTTGGTAAAAAGAGCTGATGAAATTTGGATTTTTGGTCCGGTTGCCGATGGGGTTCTTGAAGAAATAAGACTTGCCAAAAGGGAAGGTAAGAGTATAAGATATTTTGATATTATTAAATCGAAGGATATAGTTGAAATTTCTAAAGAGGAAGTAAAATTTGAGAAAGATTTAGCTAAATATCGTGAGGAATTATAAAATGATGAACTTGGATAACATTCCGTGGAGCGAGAAGTACCGCCCTGAGGGCTTTGACGACGTTAAGGGGCAGGATTTGGCGATAGATAAGATAAGATTTTTCCTGAGAAGTTTTCCAAAAAAGAAGGCAATTGTTTTGCACGGGGCGCCGGGAATTGGGAAGACGAGTTTGGCTTATGCGATTGCGTCAGAGATGGATGCCGAGATTATGGAATTGAATGCTTCGGATTTTCGGAACAAGGAAAAGATTTCAGAAATTATTGGTCCGGCGAGTAGGCAGAAAAGTTTGTTTAAGAAGCACAAAGTTATTTTAATTGATGAGGTTGATGGGATTTCGGCGACTAAGGATAGGGGGGGGCTTGGCGAGTTGTTGGTTTTGTTGGAGAGGTCGGTGTTTCCCATAATTGTTACCGCGAATGATATTTGGAATAAAAAATTTAGTTTGTTGAGGAAGAAGGCGGAGATTGTGCCACTGAAAGAGGTTGATTATAAAATTGTGTTGGGAATTTTGAATGATGTTTGCGAGCGAGAGAATTGTGTGGTTTCGAACGAGGTTTTGACGTCGATTGCGATTCGGGCGCGTGGGGATATTCGGGCGGCGTTAAATGATTTACAGGTTTTGTCGAAGATGGATTCTCCGGAATTGATTAATGAAGTGGGAGATAGAAATAGGGAGCAGTCTATTTTTGGCGCGCTACAACACGTGTTTCAAAATGCGAAGATTGACGAGGAGATGATTAGAGTTTATGATGAGGTTAATATGCCGATTGACGATATTTTTTTGTGGATTGACGAGAATATTTCTTTGGCGTATAAGGGCGAGGAGTTGTGCCGGGCGATTGAGGCGTTGAGTTTGGCTGATGTTTTTAGAGGGAGAATTCGTCGACAGAGACACTGGAGATTTATGGTTTATGAATATTTTTTGTTGGGGGCTGGAATTGCGAGTGTGAAAAAATATAATCGTAGTGGCTGGGTATCATATAAAAAGCCGTCGAGAATTTTAAAAATTTGGTTACAGAATCAGAGGGCGGCAAAGAAAAAAACAATTTGTCAGAAGTATGCGAAGCACTGTCATATTTCTACGAAAACCGCGATGAAGGATTTTTTATTGTTGAAAATGATTTTGGGCGACGAGGGAATTAGGAGAGGGTTGAAATTGTCTGGTGATGAAATTACTTATTTGGATAA
>JBDRJI010000062.1:0-2458 GCA_043815105.1 archaeon | reverse complement strand
ATAAAATTATTATACATAACTGAAATTCTTAGTGGTGGACGATTTTTTATGCCAATTATAGCACTTTTTTATATAGCTTCGAAAGTAACATTTGAACAATTTACTTTTCTTGTCGGTGTTTTCGCAATAGTCACGCTTCTTCTAGAAGTTCCATCTGGAGCGGTAGCCGATATTCTAGGGAAAAGAAAAACGCTTTTGTTTGCTAGATTTTTTTATATTATAGAAATAGTTCTTTTGGCTTTTTTTAATGGATTTTGGTTTATCGCATTAGCCGAATTAATGAGTGGTGTTGGTGTAAGTTTAACATCGGGAACAAAATCAGCGTTGCTGTATGATATTTTAAAGAAAGACAAGAGAGAAAAAGACAATAAAAAAATATCTGGAACCTTAAGCATGATTTCATATATCTCCGTAGCCGTGGTTTCAATATTAGGTGCCTACCTATTTACATTACATTACAAACTTCCAGCTCTCGCATCATTACCATTAATTATATTAGCGTTTCTTTTAACTTTTTTTATAGATGAGCCAATAACCAAAAAGTCAAATAAAAAATTAAGAGTGTCAAATTCATTTGCTCATATAAAAGAAGGATTGCAGTATTTGAAGAAATCTAATTTAATTAGATATCTATCCTTGCTCTCTATCTTCACAATTCCGTTTATCACAATTATATATGTTACCTCTTCGGTATATTTAGATAAAATATTAATTCCAATAGGACTAATAGGAGTTGTGGCATTTGTTTCCTCGATTATAGGAGCAATAGTATCTAAACGTGCTCACAAAATTGATCTATTTCTTGGGGGGCAAAAGTCTATATTATTTGTCCATATTCTAATTATATTAACCATGATATTAATGTCCCTAATGATTCCCTATTTTGGAGTTTTATTTTATTTTCTGGGATTCGTAGCAATATCTTTTTCCGCAGTAGTCTTTGACGATTACATAAATCAAAAAATAAAATCTACACATCGAGCGACAATTTTATCAATCTAGGCGTATTTATATTAGGTCCGTTATTTGGATATTTAACGAAGATAAAATCAATGAGTTTTGCGCTTGTCATATTGGCATTAATATCTTTTATTGGCGCAATAATAACATTCATTTTTTCAAAAAAATGGAAAATTAATCTAGGCCACAGGCGGGGATGCTAAATAAGTTTTTATAGTTTAGAATGATTATTCTTTTATGAATTTTAGAAAAAGAGTTAGTATAATTTGGGGAGTGATGAAATGAAAAATACATTTAGTATGGAAAGGTTGGATGAAATAATGGGTGAATATTCTATAGATAATTTTGTTGATTTTTTTAGACCTCGATATTCAAAAACATTGTCAATGAGCGTTGGTGTAGGGGAGGGATATTCATTAGAAGAACATATTAGAATGGTTTTGAATCAATTTGATAAATATTTTTCGCACAAATCTCTTCCATATAAAGTTTCAAATACCTTTTTTCGTGTTTTTATATTTTTGCATGATATTGGGAAACCTGCTGCTGTAAAGAAGGGTGATAAGCACCTTCAACACAAGGAGACATTAAAGCTAATCAAACCAATTCTTAATGAGCTTAAGTTTAGTGACAATGAAATAAAGATTGCATTGGCATTAGTTGATGGAGATCCTATTGGTTCTTACATTAAGGGGGGAGATCCAAAAAAATCCATAATAAAGATAAAGAAAATGGCCAAGATGTCCGGTCTCCCATTAAAGGAATTCTTTTCGTTGCAAATTATATATTACCAATGTGATGCTGGAAGTTATACTGAAGATTCTGGAGGAAAAAGATCCCTTGACCGTTATTTTATTTTTAATCAAAAGAATAGAACATTAAAATTTTCTCGAGATATTCAATCTAGAATTAAGGCATTAGAAAGACTACTACTTTCTTCAAAAAAGGGTGGAGAGAAAGAAGAGGGCTTTGAGCTTTACCAAATTTGGAAGAAATATGTAGATAGGGGCTATGCATATAGGACTCAGACAAAGGAGCCTTTGAAGGAAGTTTTGAGGGATGGTTTTGATCCGAATTATTGTCCTTATGTTGAAATTATGCCTAAACTGGAGAAGTTTTATGATTTGATTTTGAAGCTTGAGAAGAAGGGGTATGAGATGACTTTGGATTGGAAGGGTGTTTATCCTAGTGGGTCTGAGGCGGTTCGGGTTTCCCGACTTGATTTGGATAACCCTTTTGTGGACTTTTCGACTTACTTGAAAGAGACTCGAAGCTTTGTTAAAAGGTTTAGGGGTGGGGCTATTACTGGAAATGTTCTGGATATGATTGAGGGAATTAAGGGCTTTGATATTAAGTTGACTAAGCTTCAGGAAAAGAATATCAAGGAGCTTGTTAAATGGGCGAAAAAGAAAATGAGGTATACCAACTTTTTGATTAGGGTTAAACTTAGTTAAAGAAAATATTTCCACTTTCTCCGTCGCTGTCTTGACCTTTATCG
>JBDRJI010000061.1:0-2080 GCA_043815105.1 archaeon | reverse complement strand
TAAAAAGTACAAAATTATCTTGGCAGGCTTACTATGAGCGAAACTAACGGTTTTGTAGAAATATTTTCATTATTTACAAAAAAGTGGAGCCTAACTTTTAATATAAATCCTGTTTTGCTGATAATTTTAGTAATTGTTTTTGTTGTGTTAATTATCGGAAAGCTAAGAAGAAGAGAAACAAACTATAATATTGTAGAAATCGAATTGCCATCGTTATTAGGGGAAAAAATAAAAATTAAACCAGACTATTCAACTATAAATATTGCGTATAAAACATGGATAGAGCTTATAACTCGCAAAGTAGCATTGAACTATGAAGAAGATAAAGATGTCATTGTTGAAGTATACAATTCGTGGTATCAAACCTTTGGTATTTTAAGAGAACTCGCCAAATCTATATCTGCGCATAACATGCGAGATGATGGAGGAATGAGAAGTCTTATAAGTTTAATGATTAAAGTTTTGAATGAGGGGCTACGCCCTCATTTAACAACTTGGCAGGCAAAATTTAGAAGGTGGTATAATGCTGAAATAGAAACGAATCCAGATAAAACTCCGCAAGAAATTCAAAAAGAATTTCCCGAATACGATCTTCTAGTAAACGATATTAAAAAAGTAAACAGAATTATGCAAGAATATAGCGCATCTCTTGAGAAGATAGTTAAAGGAAATTAATCAAGATATTTATATGAAGAGTATGAATAGGGACAGATTCCCACTTTTCGAGCTTGCGAAGAAACGGATAGAAAAATAGGTGTCTGTCCCGCGTTATCCGGGTTATCATGCAACAGCCAAAGAGAGGGAGTGCCTTTTGGGAAGCATATCAATGAGTTATAGAGGGTTTTCTGAAAAACCATTATCATCAGAGCAGTTATTGGATTTATTTGATAATTTGTGGGGAAAAGATGCGAGGGAACTACCAAAATATCCAAAGGTTATAGGCGGTGTAAGTGCTTTTTGGCGAAGTGCAGATGGAGTTAAACATAATGCAAGTAGTATGAGTGAAATTTTAAATGCTTATAAAAAGGAATTAACTTACGATATTTATGTTGGAGGGAAAATCAATGAAAATCCAAGGATTTTACTAAGCTATATCCCTGCAAAAAGAGAGGCGACATTCCAAATAACGGCGCAAAACGAAGAAATGGCGAACCAATATATAGAATATGCGAAAGAAATGTTTCCAAAGAAAAGTATTCCTAGTGTGTTTCTAAGTTATGCTAGTGGAGAGCTCGCCTTAGCGGATTTTGTTAAGAAAATTATCACAAATTGGGTTGGAGATCAACTAGATGTTTTTATTGCAAGGAGAGATATTTCTCCAGGAGATAACCCGTTAAAAGTTATGATGGAGAAGAAACTGAAGCTTGCGGAAGCTATTGTTCCTATATGTTCGATGCAGTCTAGAAAATCGCCTTGGGTATGGTGGGAATCAGCTTCAATTTGGGCTAGAAATAAAAACATTTACCCATTATTTACCAATATATCGCCCAACGATTTTGGAGCACCACTGATATTGGTTAGTCAAGGGAAGGAATATTTTGACAAAGAGGAGTTTATGGCAACTATGCAAGCTATCTGCGATTATTTCGGCATTAAACCTTTTAGAAATTATTTGTCAGAAGAAGAAATTGATGAGATTGCCAAGTTAGAGAAAGAATACTCAACTCAATTGACAACTGCGGAAGTAGTCGTAGATTATGATAAATTACTTATTGAACAAAAGTATCACAAATATTCTTTGTTGATTGATGTGAAAAATAGAAGCAAAAAAGCCTTTAGCGACATTGTTTTTGAGTTATATTTCCCACACCAATATCTTGAAAAACAAGAATGGGATTATCCGCATCTTACTTCTCATGTAAGTAAAGAAATGCCAGACTACTTATGTTTGGTTTTTACATATTCTGCTTTAAATGATGTAGCTAAACGACAATTTTCTCAATATTTACTTCCAGGGAAAACTTTACGGGTATATGGTAAGAATGGCATCACTAATTTACATTACGAAATGGATACTAATAGATGGGAAAAAAGATTTGAATACGAAATAGTATGGAAAGTATACATTGATGGTGGTGCT
>JBDRJI010000060.1:0-10031 GCA_043815105.1 archaeon | reverse complement strand
CCCACACTCACAAATTTCTTATCGTAATCAAAATCTTCATATATCTCATCCGAAATTATCCACAAATCATTTTGCCTCGCAACTTCAACTATTTTTTCTAACTCTTCTTTTGAATATACATATCCCGTCGGATTATTTGGAGAATTAATCAAAATCGCTTTTGTTTTAGAGGATATCGCCTGCTTTAAATTATCTACATTAATTGTAAGGTCAGGATTTGTTTTTACAACAATTGGTTTCGCGTTTAAGAAATTGCACATATCAGGATATATTACAAAATACGGATCAAATATAATCAGCTCATCTGATTCTTCCAATATTGCTGAATACGATAAAAATAGCCCGCCCGTAACGCCCGATGAGATAAGAACACTTTCCGCAAATTTACTAGGAGAATATTTCGATATGACTTTCTCTTTTAGTTCAGATATTCCCGTAGATTGTGTATATCCCATTTTGTCGCTATTTATTGCTTCGATTAAATCCGTTTTGATTTGTTGTGGAACCGCAAAATCTGGTTGTCCTATTCCAAAATTTATTGCATTTTTTAGCTTTGCTGCCTGTTCAAATAATTCTCGAATTTTCGAAGAGTGTATGCAATCTATCCTTTTTGTCATCTCATTTACTGGAAATTATTTATTAAAAACATTGTGGTAAATAGTTTTATATAGATAAATTAGATTATTATTATATGGAGCAAATAAAAACACATTGTCTAGTAATCGGAGCAGGTGCGGGAGGGATTAGTGCAGGGATTCATTTTTTAGATAATTTTAATGGAAATATAGACAGTGTCGAAAATTGCATTTTATTAGGCGAAGCTGTTTCTAATTCCGCCATTTCGCCTTGGAATATAATTGAAAATGATAAAGAATTAATAAGAGAGATGATTCTAAAAGCTGGAGAAAATATGAGCGATTATAAAGTTTTGAATACATTTGTTGAGAAATATCCCCACGCCATTAAATTCCTTGAAAGATTTAATATTCCACTACAGAAATCCAATTTAGGCAAAGTTCCTTCTATTAAGGGGAGTGAGGTTTTGAATATTATTACAAAGGAGTTTGAAAAAAATGGAGGAAAAAGAATTATTGGACATGTAAAAAATTTCTTAACGAACAATGGAGAAATCAAAGGAGTTGTGATTAGTCACAATGGAATTGAAAAAGAAATTTTTGCGAATCAGATAATTATTGCTGGAGGCGGATTGACTAATCTTTACAAATATTCCACTGGTTTTTCAATTGCAAGACTTCCTAATATTTTAGCGTTATCTTTAGAAGCTGGATTAAAAATAGAAAATTTAGAATTTAATATGTTCCACCCATTTTTAATTACAGAAGACAAAATGCCAAAAGTTTTAATTTCGGGTGAGATATTACAAAGGGGAAAATATATTGACGAAGATGGTAATGAATTTTTAAGTGAAGAAATCAGTAATGCACTTAAGAATAATCATCATCACTCGGTTTTTCCACAAATGACTCGAGAATTTTACAGACAATCTTTAAGGTCGAAAATTTATATGGATTTGTCTAAGATTGATAAAGATTATTTTGAGAATTATAAAAAAACCAATGAATTTGGCTGGGTTTTCAAAGACAAAAATTTAGACGAAGTTCAAAAATTTGAAATTCATCCTGCTTTTCATTTTTCAATCGGAGGAATAAAAATTAACGAGAAAGCTGAAACTAATTGCAAAAATATTTATGCCGTCGGTGAAATTTCATCTGGGCTACATGGGTGCAACCGCATTGGAGGTTTTGCCATTTCTGAGGCTTTGATTTTTGGAAAGATTGCTGGAGAATTGGCATCATCCAAGGCTAAAGCTCCCGAAACTGGAGAATTTGAAAAAGTTGGAAATTCATCTGTCTCAAATGAATTAAAAGAAAAGGTTTGGGAGAATTTAGGTCCTGTAAAAAAACGCAACGACTTAGAAAAATTTAAAGAAGAGATTATTGGAGATTCTTCGGACGACAAACTAGTTTTAGCCATGATTAATAGTTCATTAAACAGGGAATCTATTGGAACTCATTTTATTGAGGAGAATTTGATATGATAGGTATACTTGGCCCAATGGGAACTTTTACAGAAGAGGCAGCAATTAAATATTGTGAAGATATAAATATTAATCGCGACATTGTTCCATACCAAACTATATCTGAAGTTTTTCAAGCTGTAAGAGATGATAAAATTCCAGAAGGTATTGTCCCAATGGAAAATTTTTTGAACGGGCATGTGATGGAAACTTTAGATAATTTAAATAAAAATGGAGTTAAAATTAAAAGAGCTATAGTTCTACCTATTCACCATTGCCTTATCACAATTTTAAATACTAATAATATTGAAATCATAAAATCTCATCCACAAGCACTTGCTCAATGTTCTGATTATTTAGATAAAAATTACCCTAATATAGAAAGAATTGGAGCCAGAAGTACTGCTAATGCCATGAAAGAAATTGTTGAAAATAATTTAAATAATGTGGCAGTAATTGGTTCTGAGAGTGGAGCCAAAAGGTATGGTTTAAATATTTTAGAAAAAAGAATTGAAAATAATAATCTCAATAAAACAATGTTCATTGTGATAGGCAAAGAAGAGTCGGAAAAAAGTGAAAGGAGCAGGACAAGTTTTGTAATAATTCCTACTGCTAACAAAACTGGATTACTCAGAAGTATACTTAGTATTTTTGCTGATGAAAATATAGATTTAAAAATGATTCAATCGAGACCAGATGGCAAAGGTAGTTATATTTTTTATATTGATATTGAGGGGCATATCGAAGATGAAAATGTCGTAAGGGCTTTTGCTAAATTAAAAAATATGTTTGACGATTCTGCAATTAAAATTTTTGGCAGCTATCCTTATGTGAGTTTTTCGGGAACATAGAAAACCTTAATAGTATACCTTTGTAAGATAAACTATGGTATTTCAAGATATTACTAGTTTTAAGCAAAATGGCAATATTGGAATTGTTGGTGGCGGTGGAAAAATGGGCGGATGGGCATTAACCCTTTTTAACCAATTAGGATATAATAATCTTTTTTATAATGGACGAAGAAGAAACAGGGAAATTGAAAATTCGACTGGTGTTAAGTTTATTGAAAGTAAAAAGGAAATTGCCGAAATTGCCGATTTATTAATTATCTCTGTGCCTATTTCAAAAACATTAGACATCATTAACGAGATTGGACCGTTCGTTGATGATAATATGATATTTTCAGATTTCACATCAGTTAAACAAAAAACATGCGAAGCAATGGGAAAATATTCTAAAAGAGTCATCGGAATTCATCCAATGTTTAAGGAGACTGTTGAAAATTTGAAAAATAAAAATATTGCTTTAACTCCATTAGATGTCAAGGAGCAGTGTGACGATATTAATTTTTTGAGGACAATGTTCGACGAGAGTGGTGCAAAAGTCAGAATAGTTTCGCCCGAGGTTCATGATAAAATTACGAGTTTCAACCAAGCCGGTGTTCATTTGATATTAATGGCTTACGGAAATTTATTAAGGACTTATTGCAGAAAAAACAATTTTAGACTGGCCGATTTAGAATCTTTAAATACACCGAACTCACAATTGATGAATTTGTTGCTTGGAAGATTTCTTGCTGCCGGTAATTATGATGTAATATGGGGAATTCAAAATTCTAGCGATGAAAGCAAAAAAATAAGGAAGATTTTTTTAGAGAGCGCACAAGCCGTTGTTAAGAATTTAGATGAAGATGATTCTCGTCAATTCGAAGCAGATATTCTAACAATTTCAAAAAAATTTAAAAAAGTCAGAATGGCAATTGAAAATGAAGACAGTAGCAAATTGGTAACCTCGCTTGGTGATTTTGGATTAGAAAAACGTTTTGACGACCAGAAAAAAATTGTTGCTTCAATTTTGAAAGAAACTGATAATATATTAAAAATCATAGAAAATGGTAAAGATATTGACGGTTCAGTAATCAGGGCAATTAGAAGCTGTGCCAAAATGAGTAAGGATTTTGATTACAATAATTATAAAGAATGCATTGCGTCGGCTCAGAAATGCAAGAAAATTCTGGAAAAAACAGTAATGAAAGGAAAGCGCAGATGGCAGAGCCCAATTCGGGATGACTTTGAAACCTACGAAAAACTCAATAAATTGATTAGTAATTTCATAGAAGAATGTAAGAAGTTAAACGAACTAAGTAACTTTGTAAATCAAACATCCAACATTAAATCACAATAATAATTATAAAGAAGTTTTCGCGTTTTGGCTTATGAAAGAAAGGCTGATAAAATTTGTTTTAGAAAATAATTTGTCGCCGTTTAATCCTGGCAAATCCTTGATTAAAGGTGGCGGTAATTCCATTTACAAAACGCGAGATGCGAAAGCAATTCATACAAAAGTTTTGTCTAAAATTTCTTCAAAGTTTATTTTCAGTGAAACCGTCAACCTTTGGAACTGTTTTGATTTTACCGACGATATAAACACAATTAAACAAAGGCAAGAGTTTTTCAGGAGTTTGGAATTGAGAGGTTCGGGATTTTTGAGAGAGATTAAAAGGCCGAGAATAACTTGGAAACCGCGTTATGATATCGTCGCAGTTACGGAGGACGAATCAACTTTTATTGCATTGAATAAATTGGGTTGCGGAGCTCAGTTGTTGGTTTCAGAAAATGATGTAATGGAGCTGGAGCGGTATGATATTATTCAGGTCGTCGATTGCAGTGATTTTAAAATTTTATTAGAACGATTACCTCAAAGCGTTTTTGTAGATTCTGTTGAGAATATTTATCTTGAAAGATATCTTGAAGAATTATCGGGATGGCGAGAGAATTTTTCCGTTTTAAATCGAAGTAGTGTATCAGAAAATATGCGAGGTTTGCTAAAAGAACTTGAACCGATGTTTAACTTACTGGAAAATAAAGAAGGAAAAATTATTACGGAAAGCGAAGTGGAGAGAATTTTAGAAGAAGTTAATGAAGTTATCGGGGAGAAAATTAAGGAAATGACAATTTCGGGCGAGGGGTTAATGAAGATGTTGTCGGAGGGGAAAATGCCAGCTAATATTTTAGAGATTGTTCGCGAAGCGATTGAAGCGTCGGGCTTGTCGGAACATATTTTTAATTTACAGATTCCGGTTACGATTGACTACAAAGAATTGGAGGAACAAATTAAACGGCAGAGTGCGAATGAGTTTACAGATATGGCTGAGAGAGTAAAGAGAAGTGCGGAGGAATTGAAGAGGGTGTCTGGAATTTTGGAGAGGTTGTCAGCGTTGCTGTTGGTCGAAGATTTTTGCATGGGAATTTCGCAATGGATTAATTCTGGCGACGAGAATAAGAAAAAACAATATCCGACTTACTCAGAGAATTTACATTTCAGCGATGCATCAAATATGTTTTTAAATAATGCACAGTCAATTAATTTCCAGCTAGACAATTTTAATCGATGCTCAATTCTAACCGGAGCTAATTCCGGCGGGAAAACAACTTTACTGGAACACGTGCTACAAGACATTAGTTTATTTCAGCTGGGACTACCTATTTGCGGAGAAATTCATTTGCCGATATTTAGTGATGTTTATTATTTTGCGAAAACCAAAGGCTCGACTTCAAAGGGAGCATTTGAAACTCTATTGACACAAATGTCTAAAATACAACCTGGGAATAAATCCTTAATTTTAGCGGATGAAATTGAGGCAGTAACCGAGCCAGGTGTAGCAGGAAAAATAATTTCAGCGACGGCAGAATTTTTTATTAAGAAAAATTGCTTTATGATTTTAGCAACACACCTCGGGGCAGAGATTCAAAAAAACTTACCCAACGGAGCGAGGATTGACGGAATCGAAGCAAAAGGACTTGATGAAAATTTTAATTTAATTGTTAACCACAATCCTGTCCTTGGGAGATTGGCACACTCAACACCCGAACTAATTGTAGAAAGAATGGCAAATAATTACCCTGAAGAATATTTCAAACATTTATATTCGAGAGTGAAAAATTAATTTATTATACAATTAAAACAAAGTTATACTTTTTTCTTTTTCTTTGACAGTCTTCTTTCTACAAAAGTCAAGGCAGTCAGAATTCCTACCGCTGCGACAAAAATTAGAGAGAGAGGAAGTTTTTCCAGAGATGCAAATTGGCTCTCTATATTTTCCAAATCATCTGCTCCTGCAAATCCAGTATATCCCACTAAATTCCTATCTACTGCACCCACAACGTTTCCCACTCCAAATAATTGCACGTTTTCTCTCTTGACAGTTGTTGTTCCGTCCGTAACTTCTATATTATAAATTCCGTCCGCGGAAATTAATTTTAGGATTTTTTCATCCCCTGCCCTAATATTCTGAGCATAAGTATTTGTTTCGGTGCCAATAGCAATTTGTATTGCCTTTGTATAACGAACATTCCCGATATTTCGGATTATTAACTCGTCTCCTTGAATTATAAATTCAATTTCTGATTTCTCTCCGACAAGAAATGTTCTTTCGACTTTTGAATTGGAATAGTTTGCTACGATTGTCCATAGACCACTCAGAAAATCTTCTTCTACTTTTATTGATACGTCCTCGGTGGAATTTACTTGTCCAGTAAGTTCTTTTTTCTTCAATGCATCAGATATTTTATAATCAACTTGTTTACTTACAGGAATTCCATCCTCCAAAAGAATCACTTTGAACACGATTTCTTCTCCTATGTTATACTCCTCGCTGTTTAAGCCAGAAATGTCTATGGAATAATTTTGAGCCGATACAAACGAAAGAGCAAAAAACACAAAAATCAAAACGAAAAACACCTCAGGTGATAACTTCGCTACTTCACTCCTCATAAGGAATTAAAGCAAGAACTCTATTTAAATGTTTTGATAGAAAATATTTATATAGTATCAGTGCTACATCGAAACATGAGGGATAAGAAATTTTTGACTATAGCTATGGGAATTTTTGTAGTCGGCATTTTCTTTTTCTCGATAATATATACTGGTTTCGATTTTAAATTGACGGGATACGCTGTTTTCGGAAATGATGAACAGGCCGAATTTGATTTAGGGACATATAATAACGTCGAGTGGAACGGAAGTGCAGTTATATTAAGTTCCAATCAGGTTTCGGGAACATATACAAGTCAGATTTTCGACGCAACCAACGACGCAACCTGGAATAATTTAAGCTGGGAAGGTGAAACGATTGTGACCTCTAATTCTTTTTTAACATCTGCAATTCATCTAGGTTTAAATGCTACAGAGGTTTTTGCACTTGACGATATTTATTATCTAGCAGATATGAAAGATTCTTCTAAAAATGTTTATCTTAATTTTTCAGATAGCTTGATCAATAATTCTGTTTTGAAGATATACGCCAAAAAAGAGAAGGGAATAACAATTGGGATATATTCACAATCTGATTCTTCGGGAACTAATCCTCTTGGCACTTTTAGTGTTGAATCCGTAGTAGGAGAATGGTATAACGTACCACTGAACATAGCCACCTCAACAAATTCTATTTGGATAGGAGAAGGAGTAGGGAGTGGAGCAGACCCCAAAGATTATTTTGATTATATTTATGCAGAAATTCCCGGAACCAATTTATCTTTTCAAATAAAAAATTGCTCCCTGTCTGATTGTAGCGACGGGACATGGCAGGACGCAGACTTAACTAGTTTAAATTTACAGTCAAGATATTTCCAGTATAAAGTCGATTTCATAACCCCTGATTCAAGCATAAGTCCGAGCCTCACAAGTGTTAATATCGATTACGATTTAATAAATACCGCTCCCTCGATAACTCTTACTTCTCCTTATGGTGGGGCAAGCTATGGAACAAATGAGTCTCTTGTTTTAGATTTTTCAGTTTTCGACGCTGATGACAACATTGATTCTTGTTGGTATAATATTGGAGGAGAAGATATAGCCATTCCCGGTTGTGCAAATACAACATTTGATATCGCCGAAGGAGCTAATACCTTGAATATTTATGTAAATGATACGGTCGGATTAGAAGCAAGTGATAGCGCAAATTTCAATGTTGCCGTCGGAGCCCCTTCAGTTGTGCTGGACTCTCCTATTGAAGTATACCTTTCTTCTGGGCAAAATATTGAATTTAGTTACACCCCAACGGATATTGATTTAGCATCCTGTTGGTTGTTGGGTAATTTTAATGGAGTCTTTCAAACAAATCAAACAGATGACTCTCCTACTTCGGGAAATATAAATAGTTTTTTCTTGAATTTAAACGACGGAGAGTATTTATGGAATATTGGATGTAATGATTCTGAAGGAAACTCTGCCACCAATGGAAACACAACATTTTATGTTGATACCATTAATCCAACGATTAGTTTGACCGAGCCCACTGGAACAAAAACATCAAGAACAGGAATCTCTTTAATTTTTGATGTTTCTGACAATTCCCCCTTGACCTGCTATTATAATATTACCACTTCAGTTGGAACAAATGTGGTTAATAATGTAGAAATTAAAGATTGTAATAATATTGGTTTTGATGTTTCTTCTGACGGAGATTATATCCTTTATTTGTGGGCAGTAGATTCCGCTGGAAATTCTAACTTTTTAGATTCAAGTTTTAGCGTCGATAATTCAACCCCCGCACCGGCACCGGCACCTGTTGATAACGGAGGAAGTTCCGGCGGGAGCGGAGGAAGCATTATTATTTCTCGTACTTCTGCTATCGCGGAATTGAAAATTGATGAAGTTAATATTATTGCCTCGGTCGGAGAGGATAAAAATCTATTAGTTAATGTGAAAAATGTAGGCGGTGTTTCGGCTAATAAATGTAGTTTGATTGCCGGAGAAGGCTACGAAAAATATATTGACTCCAATGACTTATTTAATATTGGCGTTGGCGAGATTGTGGAATTTATGTTTGTGCTCACTGCTTTAGACGAAGATGTTAGAGAATTAGATTTGAGTATTAAATGCTTAGAGAATGTTTCCGCAGAAGTTCCAATAGAAATAATTGTTTGGAAGCCGGATTTAGACGTTTCGATTGTTGAGATTTCTTTTGATTCTGACAATGGACTTTTAATCGCATATAACATTGAGCCTACAGATAGTTCGACTCGCTCTTTGTTTTTTAAGATTCTCAATTCGGATGGCGAAATTGTTGCAGAGACCTCTGAAGATGTTGAGTTAATTTTTGGTCAGCTTTATCGTGGCGAGATTTTGATTGACATTTCTAACGTTGCTGAAGACATGTTGAAAATCGTAATTACAGATGAAAATAAAGTTAGCTTTATCGAGGAAAGTTTCGTTTACGGCAGAAGCCCGGGTATAATTGGATTTTCAATGGTTAATATGGACGGTGACTTCTCTTACATCTGGATTGTTCTTTTTGTATTTTTGATTTTGGCAGTCCTCTTAGCGGTTAGAATTTGGAAGTTAATGAAAAGTTAATTTACATTTTTTGAATATTTAAATTATTGATGTATAAGATTTAAGAATAGGCGAGATAGTTAGCTTATTTAAAGTATAATGATTTTTAAAAAAACGTGGGTGTTAAGATATGGCATTAGAAGAGCAAAATAATTTAAGCAAATCCAAATAGATGAAAAACTAAAGCATTTTATTATACAACCAAGCGAAGGCGTATGTTATTATAAATACGTCGATAAAAATGTAGACGGCTCCGAGACATGAGCCAATGAGCGAAACCGAGTAACCGACGCCACCGTAGATATCTGAGATTATTGATGTCAAAAATGAGAACGCCCCGAAGAAATCTACAAGGGCACCTATAGTTATTATGAAAACCAAAAACGCCACAGTAATCGCCGTAGCAAACGCAAATTTTATCGGGTCTAGTTTTGATACCTGCTCTTTTTTCATAAAACATTAAGGAAGAATCGGTTTATATGTTTTGGGATGATTTAAAAATGTTGGATAGTTAGATTCTTTATGGTTAGGGTAATATTAAAAATATTTCACATACCCCTTTATTCAATTACGGAGATGAAAAATGGTTAGAGTGCGTTATAGTTTCGGATGTCGGCATACTGGTAAGATTGAAAATATTAGGAAGCAGAGAGGGAAG
>JBDRJI010000059.1:0-2206 GCA_043815105.1 archaeon | reverse complement strand
ATATTCAAATTTTAGATTTAATTACAAATTAAATAAAAATCGTCCAGAATACATTGCCGTTTTAAAAAAGAAATAGGGGGTAGTCTTTCTTATTTAATAAACTACCTTCATACCTAATTATTTCTTTTCTTTCTTTAAGTAAAAAAACCCTGTGATTAAAGCAACCGCCAATAAAGCCACTCCAACACTGCTTGTTATACTAGTATCTAAGTTAGCAATTGAATTCCCAGTTATGCCAGATTGTAAAAAAACCACTCCGGCTACCAAACTCACAATTATTACGACAAGAGGAAAAATTAAAAATTTTCCCTGAACTTTATCCCAAAAATGTAGAAGCTTCGTCCCCAACTGACTCTCTCCTATCTTGTACATTCTCATGTGATTTCTCTGAAGTCTATCTCTATATTCAGCACTAATAACTTCAGGTTTTCTTTCCCTCCAATATTGAGCATAACGGACAGCTTCTCCAAACATTATTTCTGCATCAAGAAATTTTCTGGCTCGCATATATTCCTTGCCTGACATTTCTAAATATTTTATAGGCGTTTCATTATAAATGTCAGACTTCATCTGTTCATGTATAAGAATATCCGCATCACGATAATATTTTTTAGCTGATTCTAAATGATTTTTTTTACTTTTCTTATGTATTCCTTTTTTTACCATAAATAATTGAATACTATATACTTTATAAAATTATCTCACGTATTTGCCAACATAAATTCAAAAGATTTATATAGCTATAGCTTTCTATATAGTTACCATGGTAACTACAATACAAATAAGTAATCCGCTTCTGGAGCAATTGAAACAAATGAAACTCCACGTTAAAGAAAGCTACGAAGAAATAATCTGGGATATGATAGAGGACAGAATGGAACTTTCTGAAGAAACGAAACAAGCA
The DNA here is from genome assembly GCA_043815105.1 of archaeon. GTDB lineage: Archaea > Nanobdellota > Nanobdellia > Pacearchaeales > GW2011-AR1 > JAGVXH01. Next base: position 1,302 of record JBDRJI010000059.1, on the reverse strand, counting down.
ATAGCAGATTATGAGAAAGATATTAAAGAAGGAAATTGGGACAATTTTGTGAGCTCTGAAGATGTGAAAAAGGAGTTGGGAATAAATGTATGAAATTATTTTTCATAAGCCCGCAAAAAAGCAACTTAAAAAACTCCCTCAAGAAATACAGATACGAATTTTAAAAACCCTCGAAAGAATCAGGGTTCGTCCGCACTATTTTATTAAGAGATTAACTGGCTCGCCTTATTATCGCCTTAGAGTCGGAGACTACAGAATTATTCTGGATATACAAAATAAGAAACTCATTATTTTCGTATTAGAATTGGGGCAAAGAAAAAACATTTACAAATCACAATAATCAATATAAACTTCTTACAACTTCTCCCTGAATGGACATCTTATGTATCAAATGCAAAGGTAAGGGGCTCTGCGGAAAACCGTGTCGGATTCTGAATAAATTTATAGACAACGCTCCGAAACCGAAACTCCATTTTACGGGAAAATCCGCGCCAGAACTTTTCGTCGGCAGAATAGGATACCCATACATAAACTCGGGAATTCTCGCCCCCTCCGAAAACGACAATATCTCAAACTTCGCAACGGCAGAAGAATGGTCAGCAAACAATTTCTCAGTAGAAAACATCCTCCGACTAAGAGGTCAACTAATTTACGGCAAAGCAAAAACCCACATAAAAATAAACGACAAACTAAAACAAGTAACCCAAGAACTCGCCCTATCTTCCAAGCCAGTCTCGACAGAATTCTTCCTAAAGAAAAAACCAACTCTCCATTTCATAATCGACAAAGTTTTTCAGCCAATGACAAACCCAGCTCCAATCAAAAAAGTCGTCCTAGAAGAAAATCCAAAAGTCTCAAAAAAAGTCGACTACCTCACATCAGACTACGATGTCAAAGCAACAATCGCCCTCGAAGAACTCTACAAATCAAACATCAAAGTCGACCATCTCCAAAAACTTTTATCCATCGGATTACTCGGCACAAAAATCAAAAGAAAAATGGTTCCTACACGATGGAGTATCACCGCTACCGACGACACAATCTCAAAACAGCAAATAGAAAAAATACGCTACTTTCCAGAAACTAACCAAATAACTTTATTCTCAGGAAACTTCGTCGGCAACTACATCGAAGCCCTGCTTCTTCCCGGACATTTCTCATTTGAAGCCCTCGAGGCGTGGATGGCAGGAAACGTGTTTGAAAATGAAACAACACAAATTACACAAGACTACGAAGGATTCAACGGTCGAAAAAAATACGCGTTCGAAGTTACCGGAGGCTACTATGCAATGCGAATCGCAC
>JBDRJI010000058.1:0-6130 GCA_043815105.1 archaeon | reverse complement strand
TCAAATTAAGGAGAAAGTTATACTTGAAAGAGATGGGAAGAGAATTGAGTTTAAGCTAATTGATACACCTGGGATTGCTACGAAAATTGATTTTGAAGATTTTATGAAATTTGGCCTAAAAAGAAAAGAGGCTCAGAATGTAGCAAAGGAGGCGACACAGGGAATTATCGAATCAATTAAGTGGCTTGATGATATGGATGTGGTTATTATTATGATTGACTCGACGATAAATCCATATTCTCAGGTTAATATTACAATCATTGGAAATCTAGTGGCAAGAAAAATTCCTGTTTTAATTGTTGCCAATAAGATAGATTTAAAAAAGTCAAATGTTAAGAAGATAAAAGGTGCTTTCCCGGAATACGAAGTTGTTGGAATTTCGGCAAAAAATGGAGATAACATGGAAGAGTTTTATGAGGGACTTTTCAAATTGGTGAAAAAAATTTAAGATGGTTGCGAAAAAAAAAGAGGCGAGAAGGGTTGTCAAAAAGGGCAAGAAGGTGGTGCCAGGTTTGATGATTCATTTTATGCCGTATTCAGAAATTGCGAGAGAAGATGCGATTGGAAGAATTAAGAAAATTATGGGGTTAATTCTTGACCATAAAATTATTATTTTACAGGGGCGATTGACTCCAGATGAAGAGGTGCGCCTGATTGAAAATTCTATGGTTTTGATTGGCAATGTTAAGGGTTTTCAGGGAATTGAAATTGCGGCGATGTCAGGAGAAAATGAATATCGAAGTTTATTTGAGAAAGTGAGACGTAACATCGCGAAAATTTTAGTAGGAGAGCAGGACGCTATCACAATTATCGGTCCAGCTTCCGTCGTAAAAGAGATTACTAAAAATCCCAAGAAGCTCGAGTTAATGTTGCGGAAAAAGTAGGGTGAGTCTTATGATAGGAAGGTTTATTAATTTCTTAATTTTATAAACTTGAGGAGATTAAAATGCCACACCATGCGTTCATTGTTCAAAAATAATCGAGATAGGAAGCAAGGAGATTCTCGAGGGTTGTAATAGTTGTAGCGGGAAGTTTTTTTTCTATATTCGTGATGAACAGGTGGAGCAAATAAAGAAGTCGATGGAGACGCCAATTCCAGAGTTTGATACCGTTGATAAGAAAAAAATTGAGGCAGATGTTAGAAGTATTTTGAAAATTGAGGATGAAATGAAGCCAGTAATTTTGGACTTAGAGAGTATCAGAGTTTTAAGTCCGGGACAGTTTGAAATTGATATTGTTTCTTTAATGAATCGACGACCAATTATTTTCAAGTTACAAGAAGGCAAGTATTTGATTGACATAGAGGGGATGTAAGACCAAGATATTAGAAATAAATAAAGAGTAGTTTTAAATAATCTATCAATCTATAAATTTTATGCAAAACAAAAGAGGTATTAGTGCGGTTGTTGCGACGGTGTTAATTATTTTGATTACCGTTGCTGCTGTCGCAATTATTTGGGCAGCAATTATTCCTATGATAAAAACCAACTTGGAACTGGGAACCGCTTGTCTCGAAGCTGATATTTTGATTGATGCTGGCTCAGGTTATACCTGTTATGACGCTGAGAATAAAATTGTGGCGGTTCAAGTTAAGAAGGGAGCAAATGAAGTAAATATTTCTAAAATTGAGTTTCTCTTGGATTCTGAGGGAACATCGCGGAAGATTACTAAGTTGTTTGATTTAAGTTCGAATATCGGGAAGACTTTTTATCTTATAGCCGACGAAGATACCGAGGGGGTTAGTATTGCTCCAGTTATTAAAATTAGTAATAAAGAGGAGGTTTGTGATATTAGTTCTAATATTAAATTGAGTAAATGCAGTTTAAATGAAGATGTGATCAAAAAAATTTTTAGTGAACAAGGTATTGTCGGATTCTGGAGATTTGAGGATGATGCAGAAGATTTTGCTGGAGATAATGACGGAACAATTTATGGAAATCCTGTTTTTATCGAAGGAAGAAATGATATGGGTAAGGCCTTGAGCTTTGATGGTGTTGTGGATTATGTTGATTGTGGAAATGAGGATAGTTTGGACATCACTAATGAGATTACTATTAGTGCATGGGTGAAGCCAGAAGGCACAATACCACCGGAAACAATGATAGTGGCAAGAGTAAATGCAACAGGCATTAACACTGATTGGAGATTTATGGCTAATGTCTACCAAGATAATAATGGGGTAAATTGGGGATTCAGAGTAAGAACTTCTGCCAGTGAAAGTGTTGCAAATTCAGAATTAACTTCAGGCAGCTGGTATCATTTGGTAGTTACGTATGATAGAGCAACTGTTAGGTTTTATCTTAATGGGGTAGCTGATGGAACAGATAGTCAGACCTCGGCACTTGGCACATCACATCCTGTGCAAATTGCTCGTGGGGTTGGTTATGCCCAAAAATATTTCAATGGTACAATAGATGAGGTTATGATTTATAACAGAGCGCTTTCTGGCGAGGAAGTGGAAGAATTATACGAATCTCAGAAATAATTTTCCCTATATTGCCAGTATCAATGCCAGAAAATTAAATCTTACAAACTTTAATAAACTGATTTTTCTTGTTTGTAATTATGAGTATGAAGAGTGTTTTAAAAAAAGAGATTGAACTGATTTCGCTTTCTCGTGAGGAAATTTTAAAATTATCCAAAGTTGCTAAAGAATTTATTAGTTCTCTTAGGACGGAAGGGCTTAATGCTTTTATCGGTGGTAGTTTGGCAAAAGGGACGGTGATTAAGGGGGAGGGTTTGTTTCCATCTGTGGATAGTTCTGGCGAACCTCAGGATGTTGATATTTTTGTTGTGTTTGATTACAGTGAGGATATTAAAAATTTAGAAAAGGTTTTGAAAAAAATTCATTTGCCGGGTATCTTAAAAAAAGTACATGGGTCGCGAGATTATTTTCAAATTAGTTGTGATGCACCCAAGGGTGTACCTCCTGCCCAGATGGCATCCGCTGACGCGGACGAGGTCGGCAACGTTTTACTAGAAGTGATTCCCGTCGTGAAAAACAAAGACCCCGAGTTGGCAGAAAACGTAACAGATGTTTCGCTTAGTCATGTTAAATACATCGGAGGCGAGATAAAGAAAAATCCAAAAATTGCCGACGACATTAGATTAGCAAAAGCGTTTTGTCGGGCAAATCGTTGTTATGGTGCAGAGGGTTATGCCCGAGGTTTTAGTGGTTATTCGCTAGAAGTATTAGTTATTTATTTTGGAGGATTTGTGAAATTTTTGAAAGGAATACAAAAGAAGCGGGTGGTTGATCCGTTAAAATATTTTAAAAGTGAACGAGAAATTTTAAGTGAGTTGAATGCGTCGAAATTAAACTGCCCCGTTGTTCTGATTGACCCGACTTATAAATATAGAAATATCTCGGCTGGATTGGGATTTGAAAGTTTTGAAAGTTTTATTAATACTGCTAAGAAATTTTTAAAGTCGCCGTCGCTAGAATATTTTGAGGGAAAAGGTATAGATATTGAAGGAATGAAGAAGTTTGCCACGAAGAAAAAGGCAAAGTTCGTCGAAGTAAATTTAAAAACAGATAGGCAGGACGGAGATATTGCTGGAACGAAAATGAAAAAGCTTTTGGATTTTTTTGCAAAAGAGTTGGTTCGAAAACAGCAAAAGGTTCTTAGAAAGGAATTTGATTATTTGGGCGGGAAGAAAGCCAAAGGTTATTTGGTTGTCGAGGAGAAAATGGAAATTGAAGTCAAGGGGCCTTCGGTCGGGTTGGAAGAAGCGGTTAAAAATTTCAAAAAAGCAAAAGGTCGGAAAATTTTCAAATCCAAAAATTACTACTGGTTCAAAGAAAAGAGTGGCGTTGCCGAGGTGTTTAAATTAATCGATAAAGTTGGGAAAGAGATGGGTGCCGAGATGGAGATTGAATTTTAATTCCCGTCATCACACTATTCTCAAGAAGACCAGACTGAACCTCTATATTTTCTGTACCAAAATTAAAAAAACTTATGACCTTACTTGATTCTTTAATTTCACAATTATCCCCGTAATCATTTATATTCCCCAATCCAACCACCAAATTTTTCCCCATTACGCAATTATCTCCAAAAAAATTTCCGTTGCCAAACACCCCACCTGCTGTATTTCTCCCGATTACGCAACCATCCCCGAATCCGTTAACATTTCCAAATACTCCACCTGCTGTATTTCTCCCGATTACGCAACCATCCCCGAATTCGTTATCATTAAGAATAAATCCATAACTGCCATTATTTTCTATATACATATTTGAATCTGCACGAAATCTGGCAGAGATACCAATAGTTCTAATCTTACCTTTTACAGTTTCCCCATGAACTCTCGTCGCTGGGAAAAATCCTATAATGTAATGATTTCTTGTGGGATTTGTTAATTCGGTACTTCCTAAATGATACTGGTCTTCAAAAAATACTCTTTTAAGCCAGCTTTTTTTATTTGTCACCTTATCATCTCTTATTAATTTTAGAAAAAGAACTACTTAATCTTTTCTATAGATATCACCTACATACTCTTTTATGGCGAAAGAATTACTTGGGAATTATGTTGGTTGAGTTTTGATGCAAGTCTATTTACTTAATTCTGTTTGGGCGGCTGCCCTATTTGGAATTTTATAATAATGGTGTAATATATATGTTTAAATATAGTATATTAGAGTATATAGGTTGGTACAAATAAAAAATGTATTTAAAGTTTTTGAAAAGAGCCCCCTATTATGGGAGAGGGCTCTTTATTGGTAACAGCGTCACTCTATCTCTACTCTTAGTGTAGCTGAATTATCTCCAGCAGTAGGGAACTCTGCAAAAAACCTATATGCCGAAGAATCCGTGGTATTGATCAGCTCTCTAACTATATTATCTGGCATAAATCTCCAATACCAACTAAACGCATCTTCGCCAGGTATAAGTAAATCGACAACTCCATCGATAATCCTCACACCCCTGGTAGCCGAAGCATTAAAAAAAACTGTGCTCTCTTCGATATGGCTAAAATTTTGGGGCTCTGTAATACACGCTGCAACATAATTATTATCTACATATTTGCCGTCGACATCTCTACTTAAAATCATAATATTTGAAATTGCTCGAAATTCTTCTCCGCTACCGTTCATTGCCTCAACAAGAATCTGAACATTTCCAGGCAAATCAAAAACCTCACTAATGCTTACTCCTCCGTTACTAAATGTTTCTATAATACTTCCGTCAATGCTAACCGTTCCGCTAATTATATCGTCAGCATCGGTAGCAATAACATTAATATTAATTTCCGTACCCTCGTCGAAATACTCGCCACAATTTGGAGATAAAATTGCAATGTTCATTGATCCATCGCCACAGTTTTCATCTACAGTTCCGTCGCAATCATTATCCATCCCATCACAATCCTCAAACGCTCCGGGATTGATGTAATAACTATTGTCGTCGCAATCTGTCTCTCCGCACGTGCCACCTTCAATAGAATACCCATCGCCATCTGAATCAGTACAGATAGTAATTCCACCCTCATTTATCTTATCGGTTATATGTCCAATTATTTGAGGACCGGAAACATCGCCACTGAGATAATTTTCAATAAATGAATGATTGGTTCCTTCTGTATTAATGCTATTGCTGGTGTTTGCAGGCAGAGTCGATGAACTAACAATTCTTACTGCGTTTATGATTGCATCATTAACCAGAGTTGTGTATTCCCCATCTCCTTCAACTAAACTAGCGGGGGTCCCAACTGCCACAATACTGAAATCCTCCGAATCTACAAAGTCGTATGCGCTATTAGCATAAAAATTTCCTTGGGAATGTGACACGACAATTACCCTTCTTCCCTTGGCGAGCTCCTCTTTGTATAGTAAAACATGTTTTTGCAAGTCCTCGTCTAATACATAATCCGATGCATTTACAATTGAGGCCAATACTTCTATCTCATCTTGAAACCAATCTGGCATAATTTCAATACCCGCAAGCATATCCCAAAATGAACCGAGAAGGTCTGCCTGCTGCTGAACGACTACTTCTACTAACTGGGCTAAAGTCTCTTCATTTTGATTATATGCAAGAAAGAATTTAATATCTATTCCATCTGGCAATTCAGATTTTAGTTTTTCTTGAAGGGCAAACAAGGAGTTATTGGCCTTTTTTGGACTATT
>JBDRJI010000057.1:0-10911 GCA_043815105.1 archaeon | reverse complement strand
CTCATACACCGGACGGGGAGTTTCATCAGCGGCCCCATCATCCGCACTAAAATTAATTGTCCAATTTCCGACATCCTCTTTATCGAGAAGAATTGAAACATTAACAGAAACTAAAAAGTTTTCAGCCAATCGAAACTCATCACCCTGGAACCAACTAGAATTATGAGGAGTACCACCCAAGATGCCCCTAAAATAAGAATCGCTTGAAAGACTAATACTATCACTCGCCCCAATGGTTGTAATATTAATCGTGCAATTCAACCAATCCCCCTCGATTAAACTCTGCCCAGTACAATTTGAAGCATTGATAGACAACACAGACTCAATATTAAATTTCACCAAATAGGTCTCACTGGTTTGATTCGTCATATATGTAGTATTATCACAATAAGCATGAGGACAAGGATAATTATCTCCGAAATCCGAAACTGTTACATTGGCCCAATAAGTTCCAACGTGCTCATAACCCGGAGTAAAATTCATCAAGGCAGAAGTATTAGATAAACTGGTTAAATTAAATCCGAAATCAAAAAGAGAACAATTCTCGCTAGCATTAAATTCACTCCAACTCGCATGCGTACAATTATCAATAAAGGTAATATTAAACTTAAGGGGATAATGACTCTCTTCATCTGTTGCATTAAAATATTCTGAAAAATAGTCATCCTGAGATAAATTATATTCGCCGTCAATATTGGTAAAATTTGGGACATCGTTGGTGGCGTTGATGATGAAGCTGAAATCAGTAGTCACATCGTCACCATCAACAGAACCATTATTTACTTGAATAGGAATTATAAATAAACCCGTCTGATTATCATAAGTTGCATTAATTGTAAGATTTCCCGTAGATAAATTAGTCATTAAAATCCATTTAGAAACCACATCTGCCAAAACATTATAGGTTCCCGTAGCATTAGTCCAATTAATATATTTTACACCTTCCACCGTATCAATAACAAATGTTATATCATCATTTATGGGTGTAGTTACATTCGCACTGAAATTATGATTATACACGCTATCCTCAATAGTTATATAATCAACACTAGAAGCTCCCGGTTCCCAACTAATCGCCCCAACAAACACCATCATCCCGACGACCAAAAATCCAAACATCAAAATCCAATTACCTCTACCAAGATTATTCATCTCTCTTTCAGTTCTAAGTTCTTCATCCCTATTCATCTCCATCAACCTCCACAACCATTGTTTTTTTATTGACATCAAAACGAATCTTTATTTTTTGCTTTACTTTTAAATCTAGCGTATCAATAATTGCCTTCGGAATTTTAATTCGATGACCCGTCTGAATGCTATTATCTTTAAAAATTATTTCTGCCATACTTTTAATACCCCTTTATTGTACTTGATAGAGGTTTTAAAAAGTATTTAAATCTAACGCCCGCTTCTCTCATATTTCCAAATCTTATACGCCTTAACTAAAATCACTATTATAATTAAAATAAATAAGATTAATAAAATAATCATAAAAATAGAAATATCCATCGGCATTTCTTCCTCGCAGAGATAAGGACACGGACCGCCACAATCAACATCAGCCTCTCCCTGATTTCTTATATTATCCGAACAGGTAGGACACGAAGAACACGGACCGCCACAATCAACAAACAACTCGCAAGCTCCATTATGACAATTAGTAATACCGTCGCCACAACTCGGATTCTCAGTAAAATAACAAATCTGCGACTCCGAAGGCTTAGACTTTCTCGCCTCAGAATTATTACAAGCATTGATGTCCATACATGCAGTTACCTGAAAACCACAAAATCTTTCATCATAATTATTCTGTTCACAAATTCCTTTTAGCAAAGAATAATCTTCGGGAGATAACACCTCGGATTCAAAAGACCGCTTGACATTTTGACAAACCTCCCAATCCCTACATGCCCAATCCTCAAAACACCAAGGAATTCCACTACTTCCACCTCCGCTACCGCCCGATACATCCTCAACACACTCCACCATCGAAACACTTATCCCCCAAACATGCGAATCATTAGCTAGCCCATCACTAGTAACAATCTCTATATTATATAGCCCCTCAACACCGCAACCAAAAAAATAACTAAAACTATCATTCGACATATTTTCATTATGCTCTATTAACGCTCCGTCAACATACCAATCAATATCAGGAATTGTACCATCCGCATCATAGACGCTGACATTAAAAAAAGCACTTGACATTCCCCCTGCGGAAAAATTTTCAGAAGGATAGTAATCTACAATTTGCGGAGCACGATTATCACTTGTAACAGTTAAAGTAAATTCATCGCAAGCCGAATTAGCATCAGAAGTATATCCCTTATCCGAACAAACACTAAAATTTTCATGAGCCACCACTAAGGCATTATCCTCCACGCAAACAGTTAAAGAAAAAACACTTCCATTATCTTCCATTGTCGGAGTATAATTCATAATCCCCGTTAAGCTATCAATCTCAAATACATTACTAATGCCCTCAAAACTTAAATTAAATTCTAAACTACCATCCTCCGTTCCTCCATCCTCAATATCCGTAACATCTACCTGATGATAAAAGGTAGAATTATCCCCCTGCAAATAAACAGTCTGAGCACCAAGTCCATTATTAATAACGGGAACATTATTTATCTCAATAATCGTTATATTTACATCAGCACTATCAACATCGAGTAATTCATCCCAGACCGAAATAGTTCTCTCATAAGTTTTAGAAATCCCTCCAACTCCTCCCGCATTATCTTTATCTAATTTACCAGAAATTATTTTGAAAAAAGTTGTGACGTTATCATCATAACTCACATAACGCTCAAAAAATGGGTTTGGATAAGAAATGCTAGAAGTTAATGCTTCTCTATCGGCATCGGTTGCATTGTAGTAATATAAAAAACTCTCGCCCTCGCATCCAAAAATTTCATCGGGAATATCTCCAAGTTCCGGTTCCGAATTATTAATATTGACGTAAAACGTAACATTTTTTTCAATCCATCCTGCATCCACTTGATGAGCTTTAACGATCAATATATTCTCCCATCTCACCGCGATGATAGAACTATTGGGGGAAAATGGTGTATCCTCCTCGGCATAAACTCCATTCCTTAAATCATAAAGAGAGTACATCCAATTTTCAACTAAATCACTAGCCGAAACATTTAATGCAATAATATATTCCACACCTTTTTCAAAATCATAACTCTGATTCAATGGAGAATAAATAGTAATTTCGGCAGGAAGTTGTTCAATTGAAATATTAAGAATTCCCTCCGTAACCACTCGCCCAGTCAATGTAACTGGAGATAGTGGCATATCTAAATAATAAACCGAAAAAAAATTCAAACAACTAAATATCACGAAAAACACAACCACTACAAGCACGCCCTTCTTCACCATTAAATAACAAACAATCTTTAATATAAAAACCTATTTCCCCCTCTTTATCTTCTTGGCATTCTTAACAAAAACCAAAACTCTCCAAGCCACAAATATTAAAATAATAAAAACAGCTAAAACAACTCCCCAATAAACATAATCAAAACCAAGCTCTACTTTTAATTTTACAATCTTAGATGTTTTCTGCCCCATATAATACACAACCACCTCAGCCTCTACTTCCTCAGCATCAATACCGCGAGTATTCAGAAATCCCTCTACCTTTTTAATCTGCCAAGAATTTAATTTAATACTAAGAGTAGAAAAAGTAGAATCATTAAATCCAAGAACAGAAACCTCGACATATAAATCATTAATATTATTATTCCATAAACTTTCGACTTCAACCTCAAATGGAACAATTTTTCCAGCCTTAATTTCACTAGTATAATCTAAAATTTCAACTCGTAACTCTCCCACTCTAAATGTCTTATTTACACGCACCACCTCGTCATTATAATCCACAGAAGCAACAATATAATAATCACCCGCAGAATAATTTGAACTATCCAATAAAAAATTAAACTCTCTCAATCCCCCAGAAGCAACTTCCTCAGAATCCATCTCAATAGTTTTAATCACCTTCTCATCCTCATAAATTTCTATTTTAGATTCAATAATAACCGACTCCTCCCCCAAACTAAACACTTTCAAATTTAAATTAGCATCCTCTTCAATATTAATATTCGGCACACTCATCTCCAATGCAACCCATTTTTCAGGATACGGAACATTCACCTTAATAATACCAACAACATTTCCCGCAACAATTCTAATATTATTAACGCCCGGACTATCTACCTCTGAAGGCAAATTCAAAGAAGCAACGACTTTCTCCTTACCAAAAATCCTTTTCTTATCCAGACTAACATATTTCGCCAAATCCCCCTCGACAAACAAATTAGTCATAACACCGCTATCCAAAATAAAACTGAAAACAAATTCCTGACTAAGCCCCGGACTAAAATCAACACTATAACTTCCCGGACTAACTCCCGAAACCGCAACGACGCCACTAGATAAAAAAATCAAAACCCAAAAAAACATAATCACCTTCATAATATTATCAAACAGACATATTATATAAAATTACCTCTTACTTCTTAAATTTCTTTCTTAACAACAAAAACCATAACAAATTAATTAGCACAAGTACCACAATAACAATTATCAAAACGGTCACCAAGGCATTAGACTCACCAGCCGCCTCAGCAGAAACAACATAGCCCAGACCAATAACTGTCAATTTATTCTCTTCAACCTGAAACTTTAAATTACTCTTCGAACTTTTATCTCCATAATTAATAGAAATTTCTGTCTCGTACTCCCCTACTCTAACTCCCGCAGTATCCCAATAGGAAACAAAAACTTTTTTCGATAGAGCGTCAATATCATAACTTGCCGACTCAAAACTTGAAACCACATCCCCCTCATCATTCATAATTTTTGTCTCAGTATACACTCCAGAAATAGGCTCGCTCCATTTATTCTCAACCAACATTTCCAACTTCGCAATCTCACCCAAACTAAAACTACTCACACCAATCTCCTGCAATTCTAAATCCTGACTTCCAATACTAAACATTTCCTCTAAACTAATTGTTCCCTCGTCATAAATCAGACTAGCGACAGCCCTATAATTCCCAATTGGAACATCAGCCCCCCACCCATAAACAATTTCCTTCTTCTCTCCGCTCGGAACCGAAATCGACTGCGTATTAAAACTACCCACTTTTTCATTTAGCTTATTATAAACATCGACATTAGCTCTTACCGAAGTCAAATCAAATTCACCCTGACTAACAACTGGGAAAACAAAAACCACATCCTCGCCGGGAACAGCATTATAAATAATCATCTTAGAGCTAGCATACTTTCCAGGATAAGGAACATAGATATGAAGCTGAATAGCGACAGCCAAAGTCGCCTGAACATAAGATCCATCTAATTGAGTATCTTGCGGAACTTCTGCTATAAGAACTTCCCCCGTATGCAAACCAGGACTAAGCTCATCTGGCAAATTAATTTCATAGCTAAGTATCCTCGACCCCTCTGAAGACAAAAGAGAAATAGCCGACGACGAAACACTGATATATTTTCCCAAATCTCCCTGTGCAGATAAAGTCAAACTTATATCCTGCCCTCCCGAATTAATAATCTCAAACTCAATAACCCTCTCCAAATTAGGTTTAAAGTCAATCGTCGTCCTAGCGGGAGTAACGCCCAAAGCACAAACCGAGCTAATCATAAAAATTCCAATCAGCAAAAATATAAATTTTTTATTCATCGTCCATACCTCCAATATATTCAGTTCCCTCAGCATCCGAAAAATCACCAACTCCCAATTTCACTTTATCAACCAACTTCGTTCCATTATACACATCAACGTTTAGTCTAACACTTCCACTATTAACGACGCCATAGCCACCATCTACATTTCTCAATTCCAAACTAACCACCGAATTAATCGTCAGTGTCCGAATCTCGCTACCTAAAACTCCAACCACCTTCCAATAATATTTCCCGGGTTCCAAATTAATTTTCAATCCGTCCTCAACTTTATATTCATCTGGCGTCGTGAAATCCGGATTATCATCTATCAACAAAACATCCGCCTTATCAATAACAAACAGAACATCTCTCTCCGAAGTTTCATACTCATCCAACGGAGCAACGACTAAAGGATTCACATATCCAATCAAAAACATCAAAACAGTCAAGCTACCCACAATCACAACTAAATCAATTTTATAAATATTTTTCATTTTACTACCTTCGTATTTTTTAAAATATCTCTAATCTCATTTATTTCTTTCTCACTAATCATCATAAGAATCTCCTTAGTTTTAACAAAAAAATCTACCGCCCCACTTTTGATTAATTCCACTTTTCTCTTATCTACTAGTCTTTCAGGATAATATTGCAAATCATTTCGAGATTCAAAAGCGGTTCCAATTAGCTCTATATAATCAGAACCATAAAAATCTATCAAAAACTTTTTTGCAAATTCAATTGAACATTTATGAATCTCGCACTTCACTCCTATCTTCATCATAACCGAATAAAGACAATAATACATAGTATAATAAGAAGCTGAGGTTGACCAAAGATTACTCTCCTTAATTTTTTTAATTATCCTCAAAGATTCTTCAGCCATTTTTAAATATGAATCAGACATATTCTCATTAGGTTCAACTAATTCTATTCCATTTTTCACATTCAAACACCATCTTATACTCACCATTTTATTACCTCCTCAATAAACTCTTCATATCCCGAAATCAAAACATGATTTTCTAAAATCTCTTTCATGAGGGGATTCTTTTCTTTCAAAGAATTAACAAAATCAGATTTACTCCCTCCCTTAATGCTGAGATTTAAACCATAATCTTTTCCAATCTCCCTAATTTCTTTTTCATCAAATTTTCCTACAATAAATAAATCCAAGTCAGAGGACTTCTTCTGAGTCTCCTTCGCATAACTTCCAAACACACAAATTATTTTATTTTTATTTATCTTATCAAGCGCCTGATTAATCTTAGGATTATTTTTAAGAAATTCTATCGAGCGCTCTATCTCTATTAACATAAGATGTTTTTTGCAAAGAGGATTTATTTTATTCAGGGAAAAATATTTCATATTGCCTTTTGTTTTTGAAGAAAGAATTCCTTTTTTCTCCAACTCTCCCAACGTTAAAGCAATATTTTTTTGACTAATCCCAACCTTTTTAATCAATTCCCTGCCATAAATCTCTTTATTATAACCCCCAAGAAATTGCTTCATTATCTCATAATATTTATTGTGTATCATTTTACTCAATTGTGTAAGTCCTTACATATTTAAATTTATCCATTTTCATCTCCCACCAGCTCCCCGGTCCTATCCCACAAATCCCAAAAAGCGAAGCGACCAAATACCAAATCCATAGTATATTCCATCACTCCGACAACTCCGCTTTAAATATAATAATCGAACTCTTAGCTCCCGGCTCTTCATTCGGAGGAACTTCCAACCGAATATCAACCTCTGCGCTATCTTTACTATCAGAATAATTCAAACTATCAATTACAACAACATAAGAATTAATCGGAGAATTAAACCAACTCGTAATCGAACTCAGCCAACTAAACGCCCCCTCTTCTTCAGAAACATTATCCGCCTTAAACTGGAAATAACTACTATCCGTCTGAGCCTGCGACCAAATCGCACTTGAATTAATACTAATATTTGTAAGCACCGTCCCAGTATTTTCAATCACAAACGGAGGAGGAGAATCATCCGAACTATTATTATCTTCCAAATATCCAAGCGAACCAAAATTCAATTCGTCAACAGTCAATAATATATCTATTAAAGCTGATATATTGACGACAAAATAAGAACTCCATTCCCCATACCCTGTACCATCATGCGCCCGCACTTTCCATCTATAATGATACCCATTATCATACAATAATTCTAAATCTGACGAAGGAATGTAATTCGAATCATCCAGCCCGTCCTCACTTCTAACATCAAGAGCAGAAGGGTTATCTCCGTAATAAGGAGTTATATTAATTTCATAAGTCAACTCATCCCCATCGTCATCATTTCCATTCCAGCTAAACTCAGGCGTTCTATTTGTCGTCGTCGAACCATCCGCAGGAGCATCAAGAGTCACCGTCGGCAAAGTATTCAAAATCTCCAACTCACTTGAATTCACCCAGTCTGAATATTCTTCTCCATCATACAACCTCAAACCACAAGTCCAATTCTCTCCCGCAGAAGTATTCCCGCTTTCCAAAATCGCACTAAACACCGTCGCATTTGAATAAGAATTATTATAATCCAAAGTCATATTTAATCCGCCATTCTTGAACCACCAAACGCTAACATCCATCTCATCTCCTGAATCATCATCTGTAATCAAAGCCGAACAATTCAAATCACTCATCGTCAAATTTAATCCATCCACTGAAACCAAAGAAAGGGAAGGATTATTTGGAGCGACATTGGCTTCAACTATCGTAACATTCCACTCCCCAGTTATATTACTCACGCTCATATCTGAAGTTAAATTAGCAAATGCAAAAAATACGTGAGTTGTATCAACACTTCCAGTTGCGTTTACCCAAAAAGTTACTAATTGAGATTCTCCTTCGCTTAAACTAATTGTTCTCGGGTTTGATTGATTTGTATAAAAAGGAGTTGCTCCGATTGTGTCATTAATTAATCCTGTTTTTGATTCTACTTCTTGTTCTTCCTCCCCCACACTATAAAAACTATCAGGACTAAATTGATTATTATATTCTGTCGCTATCCACCCTGTAGAACGGGCGACATTGGAAATACGGACTTCGTCTATGAGGCCGTCAGCTGTATAAGTATTTACACTATATCCAGCACCAATTGCCGAAAAAGTTGCATCAGCTGTAATTCCACCCGAAATGGTTGTCTTTTCTACTCCATCTACATATATTCTTTTTGTTCCACCATTATATACAAAAACTACATAAATCCAACCAGGATATGATACTACATACGGCGATGTTTTAATAACTGAGCCAAGTAATCTAAAATAGATTTCATCGCTTGCTAAATGTCCACCCTGAAAATCATTACTACCTGTATTATATATACTGGTCCAACGAGGATTTTCGGAATTATCATCAGGGTCTACCCATAATGTTACTGAAAAATCGCTTGAAACATCACATATATCATCTGGCACACCAATATAATCATCCACCCCGTCAAAATCCAAACTTCCGTCAATCTGCCCTGCTACTTGGTCATCGGCGGTCATTGACGCTTCAGCTGTTCCGTCATTGTCATACTTTGTTGAATCTACAATATCCCCAGCTCCGCCAGGTCCGGGGTCTTCTTGCATATGCTGAACCATCACAAAATTAGAATCCCAAACTCCTGTAGCATTTTCCTGATTAGTCGCCCCAGCGTTCCCGTAATACATTGAAATAGTTGTATTAGTCGTATTAGACAAAGTCGGTATCCTAACCCAAGCAACCAACCAACCCGTTGTAGAATTATAATACTCTATCTCGTGGTCTAACTTATCGTCGTTAGAATCTGCGAAAACAATATCGTCGCCGTCTGCTTGTGCTTTCGTGATTAAATCTGAATCTGTTGTATTAATCAAAACAGGGAAATTAACTTGAGAGCCGTTTACTTTTGAGTAGTCTATTGTTATTTCTTTTTTGTATGTCCAAGAGGAATAAGGGTCAAGTGAAACATTAATCTCCCCGCAATCTGCATTATTGCAAGTTACATTCACAGTCACATTAAAAAATTCATTCTGTGTTACATTTATATTTCCTGTTGGATAAATTAAATCTAGACTAATCTCAGGAGTTGCATTAATTGTAAAACTCACACTCTCTGTATAATTATTATTTCCAGAACTATCATTACAATAAGCATTCACCGTCCAGCTTCCAGCATACAACCCAGTATGAGTTGCATTAAACACAATGTTCGAACCATCCGCAGTCATTGTATTATTTGTCACACCCCCGTCAAAAGAATACTCGCAATAACCCTCCTCATCCAAACTGATATTCACCACCACAGAAGTCGTCCCATAAACATAAGTCTGATTCAAAGGAGTATTTATTGTTACACTTGGCGAAATTGTCTCCACCCCTCCATCAGTTATCACCCAACTATGAACCCCAATCAAAGTTCCATTCCTTGAATCATTCGCAACCATACTATATTGAGAATTTCCACCATCAAATGTAACAGCACTCTGCAAATTAGGTGTTAAACTAGCCCAGCCATTAAGCAATGAATCATAATTTGCCGTAGACAAAGCAACACCCAAAAACATATTAGTCATATCTGTAACTTTTGAAACATTCCAATTGGAAAGGTTTTGGTTGAATTTATCTGCCCAACGAAACATTTCATCCATATCTGTAACCTTAGAAACATCCCAATTACTAATGTCTTGATTAAAAGAAGTTGCACCATAAAACATATCATTCATAGTTGCAACAGAGGAGGTATTCCAACTGGAGATATTTTGATTAAAATTAGAGGCCCAACGAAACACAGCAATCATACTATTTACACTTGATGTATTCCAGTTACTTAGGTCTTGGTTAAAAGAAGTTGCACCACGGAACATACTAGTCATATACACAACACGAGATGTATCCCAGTTGCCTAAAGGTTGGTTGAAATTAGAGGTGCCATAAAACATACTAGGCATATCTGTAACAGTTGATGTATTCCAGCTGTTTAAGGATTGATTAAAAGCGTCGGCATCATAGAACATATAACCCATATATCTAACTTTTAATGTATTCCAGTTGCTTATATTTCCATTAAAAACAGTAGCAGAATAAAACATAAAATCCATATCCGTTACTTTTGATACATTCCAGTTAGTTAGATTTTGATTAAAATTAGTGGCACCATTAAACATACTGTCCATAGTTGTAACACTTGATGTATCCCAATTACTAATATTCTGAT
>JBDRJI010000056.1:0-9046 GCA_043815105.1 archaeon | reverse complement strand
GATGGAACTTTTCACGCGATTAATAACGCAATCCAACTTCAAAAAGAAATCCACGTATTTACAACCCGCACGCTCGAGAAAATAGAACAAAAAGAAATCGATGCTCATAATAAAAACATGCTAACAAAACAAAAAAAATTTCTAATTGCTAAAACAGTTGGACTTCTTGTTTCAACAAAATACGGACAACGCCAGAAAGGAATTTATAAAATAAAAGAAGAAATAGAGAAGCAGGATAAGAGAGTTTACATCTTTGAAGAAAATAGTATCAACACCGATGAGTTTGAGAATTTTCCTCAAATTCAAATGTGGATAAACACCGCATGCCCCGGACTTTCCCGGGACGATATGCGAATAATTAATTTGTCTGATATTGCTGAATTGACTAAGCCGATTCGCCCATAAGTCCAATGACTCCTATAGCCAAGATAACAATTGCAACAACCCATCCGATAATTCCTGTAGTTAAACTTCCTAGGGCTGTAACGCCAAGTAAGGGTATAACTAAAAGAACCCCGATAATTGTTACTAAAATAGCATTAATTTTTTCCATTTTTCACCTCCTTTTTATTTAGTTATAGTTATATTTTTGCCATAGCAAAAACCGTCTTTAATGCAACAATAATCGTCGCTGGTACAAATAAAACTAGTAGCGAGCCAAGTACATTTCTTAATGAAGTTACAACGTAATTGTTCAGAGCTATATATTTTAATGGTTCCATTCCCAACGCTCCAACAATAACCAGCGAAAGACTCGCAACTAAAAAAGTGTTCGAATCTTTGTCGCCGGCATTCATGAACCCAACGATAAGACCGATAAAAACCAGCGTCGAATAAAACAATCCGCCTGCCTGTTCAAGTGACTTATTAAACATTCCAAAAATAACAGCCAAAACTACACCAATTAAAAACGCATACGCTCCCACCAAATTTTCCTGCGATCTTACCATATTATATCGACGATTAGATAATATATAAATCTTATTATAGCCACTCTATTATAGAAATATTTATAAACCATTGTAACTCAAGAATTACAACATGAAGAAGAACACATTTGCATTCGTTGGAATTTTGGCAGTTTTGCTAATGAGTTTGGGAATGGTGAGTGCTGTGAGTTTAAGTAATATTGCAGAAATTTCAAGCCCAACAAGTGTTTCTCATGATGATGGTTCATTTGAAATAGTTTTTAGTTTAACAAATGGAGGGGTCGAAGGAACAATATATGATCTTTCTAATTTTACATCTTCTCAAGCAGGTTTAACATCTTCTTTCAATGATACCTCTATGGCTAATGGCTCGGGAACTGCAGTAACAGAAACAATCACCGCTACAATTTCTTTTGACAAGCATCAATCAGGAACGATTACAGGAAATATAAATGTAGGAAATGATGCGACTGCGACTGACGAAACGTTTGCTTTCTCGGTGGCAATCAACTCCACCCCAGAATTAACAATCGCACTAACAACCTCTTTATCGAAAACAGAAAATGGAACAATCACTGTAACAAATACAGGGAATGTAGATTTGACGGGGATAAATTTAGTGTCCACAACGACGGCGGATTTCACAGTCCAATTTAACCCAGCGACATTTAATTTAATTGCGGGAGAATCAAAACCTATCGTAGTATTTTCGGAAGACGCAAAAAATTTGGATTTTCGAGACGACAGTTCCCTTGATGTAAAAGCTACGAACGGAAGTATATCTAGTGACGCGGTTACTCTGTCCGTAAACAATTTATTTTATGACGGAGAAAATCAGGGAGATTTAAAGGTTGTATTTGATAGTATTAGTGTTGAAGAAGGATTTGGGGACGATGAAGATTATTGGTATCCTTTCGATAAGATTGAATTAAGTATTGAAATAGAAAATAATGGGGGCTCGGATGTTGAGGATATAGAGCTTCAGATTTGCCTGTTGGATGTTGGCAGAGGAACTTGCATACTTGATGAAGATGATATGGATGTTGAAGAAAACGATTTTGATTTAGATGCTGGGGATAATAAAAATATTATAGTAACTTTCGAGATAGACCCGAACGATTTGAAAGAGGGAAATACAGAATATGAATTATACGCTAGCGTGGTTGGAAAAATTGACGACTCTGATAGCCAGTATGATGAAAATAAAACAGGGCATTCTGTTTTGCAGAAAATTGAAATAAGAACTGACGAGGAATTTATTATTATAGACCAAATAACTTTGACTGATTTGTCTAGTTATCTTAATGAGGATGAAGCCTCCTGCGGTAGTGAAGTTATGATATCGGCGAAAGTTTGGAATATTGGAGATAAGGATATTGAGGACGATGAGATTTTTGTCAGAATTTATAACAAGGCACTTGGAGTAAATAAGCTTGTTTCATTTGATAATGGAATTAATTCCATGGATTGGGAACTTTTAGAAATGACAATCACGGTTCCATCGGATGCTCAGGAACAAACATATTCCATCCAGTTCACTGCTTATGACGACGAGAATTTTGCGGACAAATATATTTATGAGAATAAAGAAGACGACAGGTCGGAGTTTTCTAAGTTATTAAAAGTGACCGATTGTGGGGGTTTGATATTAACTCCAACAGTAAGTGCTAATTTGGAATCTGTAGCCGAAATGGGAACAGAATTGGTGGTCAAAGCAACAATCTCAAATAACGATGAGGATAATGACTTTATTATTTCAGTATCGGATTTTGACACATGGGCAACTTTGGTGAGCGCTACTCCTCAAATGGTTTCGCTTGACAAGGGAGAATCTGCAGTGGTAACTATTACATTCAACCCAACAGCAACTGGTGCGCACTCGTTTAAAATTAATACAATAGTCGACGGAGAATCCTATAGTCAGTTAGTATCTGTTAATATTAAAGAACCGGCAAAATCACAATTTTTCGCGGGCTTGGATAATACAATACTCTACATAATTGTCGGTGCTCTTGTATTGCTTATTTTGATTTCTATAATTCTAATTGCAAGAGTCTCTAGAAGAAGAGCAAAGCCAGAGTTTTAGTTCCGAATAATTTAAATAATACTTACTTCATCTAATCGTATGAATAAGCAGTCAAAAAAAATTTATGGATTGTTTGCGAGATATTTTGCAATATTATTAGTCGGGATGGGTAATCTTTACATTATCTACAAACTTCTAACACCTTTGACGATATATACTTTGAATGCGATAGTGTCAATTTTTACAACTACCACGTTAGCAGATAATATAATTTATTTGAATAGCTGTACACAAATAGAAATTGTTCCGGCTTGTGTTGCTGGTGCCGCTTTTTATTTGCTGTTTTTTTTGGTCTTATCTAGCGCAGATGTAAAACCAGAAATGCGCGCTAAGGCGGTTCTTACGGCGTTCGTAATGTTTTTCGCTCTAAACTTAGTAAGAATTTTAATTTTAATTCCCATGATAGATACTTCTTATTTCGCAACTGTTCATTGGATATTTTGGCATATTATTTCTACAATATTTGTTGTGGGCGTCTGGTTTAGCGTCGTAAAAATTTATAAAATAAAATCTATTCCAATTTATTCTGACTTAAAATATATAAAAAGTTTAATGAATCCCGTTAAAAAGTCCAAACGAAAAAACAAGCACAAGTAGTCCGGCGATTACAACTCCAGTCGCAATGGCAACCAGACTTTTTAGTCTATCTAATCCAAGTGCCCAAGCAATCATAGTTCCCGTCCAAGCACCCGTTCCGGGCAAAGGGATTGCTACAAAAAACATCAATGCAAAATATCCCCATTTGTCCATTCTACTTCTAACTCTTCCCACTTTTTTGTGCAACCTTTTCAGCATACGCCCTATTGCATCTCTGTACCATTTCTTCTTCATAAATGTTTCATGAAGATAATCAAAAAACATGAATATCAAGAATATAATCAAAATATTCAAAATCAAAACTATTAGAAAATACGGCCAAACCGAGACGCCATTTCTCACGGCGTACTCAACAATAATTGGAAGTCCGCCTCTTAATTCAGAGACAGGTAATACCGTCAATAAAAGTCCTATTAAAATCTGAATATCCATTATGCCAACTTGCCACTCTCTTCAAGAGCTTTTTTAGCAAATGTGAAATCTTCAATGGTTTTAACCATGAATCGCTCAACAGAGCTCACGTCATTACAATCGCTGGCTCTAATAATATAACAATAGGGGTTGCTCCTGTCCTGCGTTACCGAAGATGCCCCAAGTTCAATAATTACTAATGCTCTATCGTGGACATTTCCGCACTGCGCGAATCGTCTACCGCTTTCGTTAGCCACAGACTCATCTGTAGAACCAGATGTCAACGGTCCAACTCCAACGCCCTGTTTCAAAAACGCTCCAAGGTCAAGCATAACTCTCGATAATTCGCCTCTGCATCTATCAACCTCGGGAGTTATCGAAATAATTCCGCCATACTTAAATTTGTCAAAAGTCCCCTCGGTCGGAACATCATTCTCTCGTGGGTCACCCCTTAAAAAAATATTATAATTTAGATTCGCGTTATTCAGTGCTATAAACATCCCGTGATAAATCCTAAGATTTTCATAGTCTTCTATCATCCAATCAACACCGGCATACTCAAAACTTTTCAAACTTTCTGCTCCAAAATATGAAACTAAAACCGTCGCAAAAATAATACCAATAATAATAAAAAACCAAAGCAACTGTCTATCTTCGTTTTTTAATTGCTTATCTTCTTCGGAGCTTATTTTATCGGACTCGGTTAATTTGACAACTCCCTTCTTTTTCTTTTCTTTAACTTTTTTTCTCGCCATTTAATTTACTCCTAAAACCTTATATAAAAATGCATCGGCCCCCTTAATGCCGTCGCCAACAATAAAAATGCAACTTTCATTTTGATAAACTTTTGTTTCATTGCCGATTTCGAAAATTATTAAATTATTTTCACAACTCTTTGCCGGTATGTCGTTTCCGCAACTTTCGTTAGTTAGGCACGCTTCCTGATATCTCAAAATATAACTACCAATATTGTTCAGAATCTCCGACGCCCCCACATTGGGATTAACAAAATACAAAGGCTGTCCGGAATATTTTTCTAAATCTAATGATACATTCACATCAATATCTGAAATCTCCGAGGGTAAATTCTGGAATCTGAAAACTTCTTCATCAATAATAGCTATCCATAACCCGTTTTCTCTAAAAAATTCAATTCCAAATTCATTCTTTTTAGAATCTTCATTTGTGTCGCTACTGATTAACGAATATCCCAGCGTCGAAACGACTAAGAGCCCAATCATAATAACTCCAATGAAAAACTGATTACGTCGTTTCTTTTTGTCTATTTCTGCCTGAGTTTTAATCTTTCTTAACATTAAAATAAAAGAAATGGACTGAATATAAATCTTTCTTTCTTGGATTTTGAGTCCAAATAAAAAAAGCCCGACCTTTTTTTCGGAAAATAATTAACCACCTAATTCCCAATTAATTTTTTCTTTTTTATATCTAAATAATTATCTTTAGACACAACACTTTGCCCGAGGGTTTTTTCAAAATCGACTCTTGCATTCCCTGCAACTTTTCCGCCGTCTTTAGCGTCCTTTTTCAGTTTTGGAAATTGTTTGGAATCACGATCCCTTGTCAATCTTGTAGTAGTTGCTTCACCGAACATAGTAAGAATCAACTCAATATCGTCCATGTGGTCTCTTAGATTTTGCCCAGTTAAATTCTTATGTTTCTTATACTCGTTAACCGTTTTTCCAAAAGTCGCCTTAGAAATCTCATTCGTTAATATAGCAAAATCCTTGTTTTCCTCAATTCCTCTACTTTTCCATTCATCTGTTAAATCTTGTCGAATTGCGATGCCTCTCAGTCTTTTCTCAATCCATGATTTAGGATAGCCCTTTTCTTCATAAAGTGTCTTCATTCTCTCTTGAGCCAATTCTGGATTCTCAATTTCATCAATCCTTTCGCTCCCAACTTTCGCTAGCCACAATTTAAACGGCTCCGCCTTCTTAGAAGGAATTGATTGTATAATTCTGAAAAGTCCTTGTTTGTTGGCACAATATATTTTTTGTTTACCTCCAGATGTATCCATTAAAAGGAGGGTGGCAATTTGCCCCCATCCTTCAGATAATTGTTCATCACGACGACGCATATCTTTAAGGTATCCTTTTGGGTCTTTTGAGTCAGTAAGGATTTCTACCACATCAACGACAGAAAACCACCAATCCCCTTTATACCAAGTATGCCTAATCTTCTTATTTTCAAAAACAATCATTTTATTTTCACCTTCCATAAATACCTTCAAGTTTTCCACGTTTAAATAATTATCCAAACCTCATAAAAAAGCCCGACCTTTTTGGGGTCGGGCGAGTAAAAATAAAAAATAAAATTTTTTCTTTAACCTTGTGTTTATGCAACAACTAGAGTAGCTTCAGTAGCAGATGTACCTTTGTACTTTGTGCCTGTAGTCGTACTAACGACGTTATTAAGCAAGTAAGTAACGGTAACTATCACTATCTTTTGTAAATTCGTCCTCGTTTATCAAGTATTCTAACTGTCAAAATTCTATTTTCAATATCTGCATCTATGAGTGCCCGATAGTCACCAATTCTAAACTTATAACCGTCTCCCTCATAATGTTCCAAATAATGAAATGGATTTTCTTCTAATTGTTTTAATTTTTTAATAATTCTCAGAGATATTTCTTGAGGTAATTTAATAATAGCTTTCTTCGCCTTGGGACCTAATTCGATTTTATAATTCATTTTGATAGAATCATTTTCTCAACTTCTTCCAATGAAATATTCTCAGAATCAGGAATTTTTCTCGCTTCTTCTAACTCCCTTTTTGCCCAATCTGTCAATTCTCCCTCATAATCACAATGCAACTTTCCCGACAAAAGAATTTCTTTCATTATCTCAACATTCAAAATAAGTTTTTTTAAATCATTAGCATCTACTTTTATCATTTGATTTTCCATAAATAATTTAATAAATTTGAGTTTAAATAATCTTCGTCGAGGTCGTTTTGATTCTAGAACTTAGAACGCTCTGATGCAAGAACTTAGAACTTAGAGCTTAGACCGCTCCGCTCTTAGAACCGCCCCCGCTTCCCCTGTTTCCCGGGGGGAGTTCCCCCGTTCCCCTCTGAGTCGGCGTGCCCCACCTGTTTTTTCTTTTTAATATCTAAATAATTATCTTTAGATACAACACCCTGCCCAATTTCTCTCTCAGCTTCGATTCTTGCATTTCCCGCAACCTTTCCACCTCTTATGGCAGAATCCTTACATTCTTCAAATCCATCAGAATTTTTATTTTGAGTAATCTCCGTCGCAACTCGCTCCCCCAACATATTAAAAATCAATTCCAGGTCAGTCATATGGTCTCGCAAATTTTGATTTTTAAATTTCGGCTCCAAGCCCTTAATTAATTTGTGTTCCCCGATAGAAACCCCGAAGGTAGCCTTGGCAATCTCATTCGTCAAAATAGCAAAATCCTTATTTTCCTCAATCCCCCGATTTTTCCATTCGTCCGTCAAATCCTGCCTAATCACAATCCCTCTCAATCTTTTCTCAATCCAACCATCAGGATAACCCTTTTCTTTATAATATTCTCTCGCTCTATCCTGTGCCAACTCCGGATTTTCAATCTCGTCAATCCTCTCGCTACCAACCTTCGCCAACCACAACTTAAACGGCTCCGCCTTTTTAGACGGAATTGATTGTATAATTCTGAAAAGTCCTTGTTTGTTTGCGCAATCTGTCTCCCTCATTTTTCCGTCTTCAGCGCACATCTTCAACCCGTGACATTTTGTCACGGTTTCATTTCCTTCCTCAATTAAACGTTGCTTTAACTTTCTCCAATAAGATTGAGGATCTATGCTTCCAGACAAAACACCAACCACATCCACGACAGAAAACCACCAATCCCCTTTATACCAAGTATGCCTAATCTTCTTATTTTCAAAAACAATCATTTTATTTTCACCTTCCATGGTTTAGTTTTATATTCCCACATTTAAAAATCCTTTTAATTCCAATCTCCATAAAAAAAGCCCGACCCTTTTGGGGTCGGGCTAGAAAATAAAATTTTTTTCTTTAACCTTGTGTTTATGCAACAACTAGAGTAGCTTCAGTAGCAGATGTACCTTTGTACTTTGTGCCTGTAGTTGTACTAACGACGTTATTAAGCAAGTAAGTAGCAGCCTTCTCAGTATCAAGAGCATTGTAACCAGCAACTAATAGAGCAGTCTTTCCAGATCTCGCAAAAGATTGGATTAAAAACTCACCAGCGCCTACACCCGTAGCGGTTGTAAATGCAGCTTCACTATAAGCAGAGCCAAGTAATTCAGCAGCAACAGAAATATCACCACACTATCTTAATCATTTGTTCTAAATCACTGTTGTTTCTTATGATATAAATCTAAAAAAATTACTTTATCTTCATTTTTTAGATAAGCATAAGAAAGTCTAAATGGTTTAATATAAACTTCGCGTGTCCCCTTTCTGACATTTCTCATCGGCTTTCCAATTTCTGGATTATTTTTAATTTTTAAAATTTGTTTTTTAATTTTTTCTTTAAAAAAATTGTCTTTTATTTTTTTAGTTATTTCTTTAAACTTTAGTTTATACTCAACTATCACCATTTTTCAAGCTCTTTTTCAAATTCATCTCCACTCATAGAAATAAACTCTCCTCTTTCATAACTCTTCCAAGCTTCTTCAGTTCTTCTTGCAAATTCCAAATCTTCCTTAATGTTCTCGGGGAAATCACTCGCTTCTTCTATTCCATTCTTCGTCCAGCCTGCTAACTCTTTTTCAGAATCAGAATATAATCTTTTGGATAAAAGAATTTCTTTTATTAATTCTACATTCAAAATAAGTTTTTTTAAATCATTGGCGTCTACTTTTATCATTTGATTATCCATAAATAAGCCAATAAGTTTGAGTTTAAATAATCTTCGCCCTCGTCAGAACTGAGACCGCTTCACTTTTAACCGCCTTCCCTGAAGTGTTTCCTCCTCTGAGCTCTTAGTTCTGGGCTTTTGGCTATCCAAAGCTAAATAAAAAAAGCCCGACC
>JBDRJI010000055.1:0-4063 GCA_043815105.1 archaeon | reverse complement strand
ATAGTAATTATTGTGATTTGTAAATATTTTTTCTTAGTCCTAATTCTACAACGAAGATAAGGAGTTTTTTGTTTTGTATATCTAGGACGACTCTGTAGTCTCCAACTCTGAGGCGGTAATAAGGCGAACTCGCTATTCTTTTAATAAAATAATGCGGACGAACTTTGATTCTTTCAAGAGTTTTTAAAATCCGTATTTGTATTTCTTTGGGAAGTTTTGTAAGTTGTTTTTGTGCGGGCTTATGAAAAATAATTTCATACATTTATTCCCAACTCCTTTTTCACATCTTCGGAACTTATAAAATTATCCCAATTTCCTTCTTTGATATCTTTTTCGTAATCTGCTATTGCCTGTTTTGTTTCTTTGGAAAGTTCCATTCTGTCCTCTATCATATCCCAAATTATTTCTTCGTAGCTTTCTTTAGCGTGGAGCTTCATCTGTTTCAACTGTTCCAGAAGCGGATTGCTTATTTGTATTGTTGTTACCATAGTGACTATATAGAAAGCTATAGCTATATAAGTCTTTTGAATTTATATTTTGATTAATCCTTGAGTTCAGTTAGTCCGATTACGAGGAAGGTCGCGCCGATTCCTAAAAATATCCAGACAAGACCGCCTTTCAGAAAAAACAGTGCCGACGTTCCGAAACCCGCGAAGTCAACAATCCATACGTAAATTGGCACAATCAGGAAAACCAATCCGATTAGTATTTCGATGAATTTATTCATATTGTTTGATAGTTTTTTTGTTTATATATATTTGTGGGGTGGAGTAGCGAGACTACTGTCGGGGGTCGGTAGTCGGACGCTTCGGTGGCCTGAGTTCTAAATTTATAAAGTAGAAGATTTTATAAATAAGTAGTTGCTATATATTTTATGAAAAGAGTGATTGGATATGCCGTGTCTGTCGCCGGAATTGTCGTGATGGTTTTGGGTTTCGGGATGATTGATATAAAGTTGAAATTTTTGGAAGGCGTTGCGGGAAATTATATCGCTGGTGCCGGGATTGTTATGATTGTCGTCGGAGTTGTGATTTCTTTAATGGCCGATAAAGGAAAGGGACAGGGAAGGTAAAAGGTGGAGAGGAAGAGGTTCCAATTTATGAGGGCGTCGGGAAGAAGAGAAAAATTGTTGGCTACCGGAAGGACTAAAAGTTTATAAATAAAGAGTCTATTAAATTAATATGAAAAAAGCGTTAGGAATTTTTATTTTGGGGATATTTATCATTTCTATGGGTGCGGGAATTGTTTCGGCAGGTCCCGTCGAGCAAATCAATAGTGTTATTAAAGGTATATATGATGTCTTTGAGCCGCTTCTCAGTATAGTTATTGGAGATACGCAGGATAGTACAGATTTTTTTCTTGTAAAGGTTTTATTTTTGATAATTATTTTTGCCGTTGTTTGGAAATCACTTGAGAAAATTTCTTTTTTTAGTGAGAGCGAATGGGTGCTGTGGATTGTTAGTATTGCTGTATCTATTATTTCGGTTAGATGGTTTGGAGATATGGAAGTTGTTAACAGCGTCCTGTTGCCGTATTCAGCACTAGGAATTACCCTCGCCGCCGGAATTCCGTTTGTGTTATATTTCTTGGTCGTGGAAAACTTTAAGAAAACTATGAGGAAAGTTTCCTGGATATTTTTCATAGTTGTTTTTATCGGACTCTGGTTCTCGAGAGCGGGAGAGGTGGTTAATAGCACTGCTGTTGGAGGGAATGTTGGTGGCTTCGCTTATATTTATCTCATAACTGCAGGAGTGGCTTTCTTAGTTTTAATGTTTGATGGGACGATACAGAAAATAAAAAATAAAATTAAAGCAGAGAAAGGAATGAGCTATAAAGAAATGGAGAGGAAACATAGGGTTATGGATGATTTAGACAAAGCCAGAGATCTTAAGGTAGATATGATTAACAGGGGAGATACTCCTGCTAATATCAAGAAGGCAGATGATCACATCAAGAAACTAGAAAAATCACTCGCAGGATTTCCATAAATAAACTTTATAAACTTCTTAAATCTTTATTGGGTATGAAAAAATTATTTGTTGCATTAATGTTTTTTATTTCTATATGCCCAATGGCTTCGGCATATTATGGAAATGATTTAGCTTCTGGGCTTGGGCTTGGGATGAATCAATTAATCGAGGCTGGCGAGCAAATGCTTGGTCCGTTTTTTTCTGCGATTCTTGGCGGCAGTGGGGATATGTTATTTGAGAGGATTTTATTTTTGGCTATTATATTGGCGGTGGTTTATATTGTGATTTCTGGAATGGAGGTCTTTAAGGAAAATAAGGTTGTAATTTGGGTTGTTTCTGTTTCAATAGCACTTTTATCAACGAGATTTTTGGTCGAGAATAATTTGGTTCAGGCAATGATTCTTCCGTATTCTGTTTTCGGAGTTGCGTTGAGTGCGGCGATTCCTATATTGGTTTATTTTAAATTTGTTCAGAGTTTTGGCGACAGCGCGACGGTTCGGAAGATGCTTTGGATTTTTTTTATAGTTGTTTTTGTAGGAATTTGGGGAGCAAGGTATGATGATATTGGAGATTTGTCTTGGATATATATGGGAACTGCAATTGCGGCTTTGATATTTTTATTATTTGATGGGACAATTAGAAGATATATTGTGAAACAAGAGAGGGACGAATTAGGTGTCAAAAGCAAAGAGAAACATCTCGCAAAATTAAGAGAAGAGTTAGAAGATTTGAGAGATAATGAGAGGCATTACAATCCCAGCGTGTTTAAAAAGTTAGAGAAAGACAAAATGAAAAGCATTAAACGAGTGTCGAAGAGTTCTTATTAGAAATTCAAAGTTTAAAAGAGTTGTTATAATAATATTTATAAAGAGTAATGTTGTTAATTTGTTATGATTGAAAAAAGTTTGAGGCGGTTTTTAGTTTTTGGGATGTTGGGATTATTTATGATTTCTATGATGGCGGGGGTTATAGGGGCGAATGGCGATGGTGCGACGACAAATGGTGAAGATTTAGCAGAGGGAGTTAAGATAATATGGGAAGAGGGAGCGGCCTTTTTTGGTGCTTTCTTTGGAGATACAATCATTGGAAATGAAATGCTTAGCAGAATTTTTATGGCTATTTTGTTGGGGATGTTTATTTACACTGCCTTTGGATCTATTTTCAAAGAATCTGGGCCCGGGGTACATTGGATTGCCACGATAGCTACAACTCTTATCGCCATGATTGGATTGCCAGATGCATTTTTGGAATCAATTAGAATTAGTTATGGCGCCATGGGAGGCACAATCTTATCAGTGATTCCATTTTTAATTATATTTTGGTTTACTGTCAAAGTAGAAAGTATTATGGTGGCCAGAATAACTTGGCTGTTTTTTATGCTTTATTATTTTGCTTTGTATTCCTCCAGTGTCCTTGAAGGATTAGGCAAAGTAGGTTTTGTAAGTTTTATTTCTGGGTCAGCTTTACCATATGGCATTGCAATGGTTGGAGGATTTATTGCCTTTTTTATGATATTAAGAGTTAGAGGATTTATCTTTAAGGGAGAGATGGAAGAAGTAGTTGAAAAGGGAACACAGAAGATTGTAGAAAGGAAGCACAGACTGGCAATGGAAATGGAAAGACTTAAGGCAGATGAATAAGAGTAAACTTTTTTAAACATCTTATTCTACTTTAAATTATGAAAAGAATTATAATTACTGGTTTATTATTTTTACTTTTATTTAGTTTTGTTGTCGCATTGGACGAGCCAACTTCCGATATTGATAGTGATGACGTCGAGAAGATACAAGGGGCGATTGACGATTATATTCCAATTAGTGAAACTGGTGAAATTGATTATGATAAGTATAAGCCATTTAAGACTAAAGCCGACGAGAGAATTGAAAAAATAAATGAGTATGTTGGACCGATTACGAAAGTGCTTTGGGGAGTTGAGTTATCGTTGTCGTGGATTTTTATTTTTTCGTTTGTTCTGTGGATTTTATTGATTGAGTTAATTGTTATGCCGGTTAGTGAGATACTTGATTTTAATATTTTGGGTTCGTTGGTTGGAGCCGGAATTATTGCGACATTGGCGATGCAGGGATTCGGAA
>JBDRJI010000054.1:0-4003 GCA_043815105.1 archaeon | reverse complement strand
AATAACTTTTTTCCCAACCCTAATATCGTCAACCAACCAGTCTCCTTCCCTTAATTCCTTCCCAGAAACACACCTCATCATAGAAACGTTTTCAAGTCCTTTTGCAAAAACATAAAGTACCGATAACAAAAACAGAAAAACCGACAAGAACAAAAAAATCCAATCCACATAACTAAACACAAACATCACAATACCCAGCAAAATAACATACCTCACCCACAGATTTTCGAATCCCTTCCTAATCTCCTTATTCACTTTTTTAAAATCCTTAACATACAAAACAACAGAATAAACAAGCCCATAAATAGAGCCAGAAAACATCAAGAACAATAGAAAAATACCCATATTAATTAGCGTCATACTAAAATCCACCCCGACAAAAAACACCGTCATCGCAACCAGCAACTTAGCGTCACCTCCGGCAAAAACACGACCGTAATAAAATAAATTCATAAATGCAAACATAATTACCAAAGCAAATCCCGCCTGAAAAATAATCGCGGTATCTCCCTCAAAAATAGCCTTGTAAAAAACAAATGCAAAACTCACAATCAGCAAAAACAAATTCAGCCAATTATCAACCTCCCTCCTTTTCAAATCCTGTGAACTAGCAACAACAATTCCTATAAAAAACAGCCAAAACAAAAAAGGGTCTGCCCCAATCAATAATTTAAATGAATCTATGAGGGTGCCAAACATTTCAATACTTCCTCAATTTCTTTTTACTCTTCTTGTTTTTTTCACCCTTCTCTTCCCCCGTCTCCGAAACCTCATGAGTTCTAAACTGCCCGCCCCGTTTATATCCTCGTGCTAATCGCTTTCGCTTCAAATCTTTTTTTGTTTTGCGACGCTCAGAACTTCCGTAATCCATTATACAACACTCACCTCAAACTTTCCATTTTTTTTACTTATTAAATATTCTCTCTCAAATTCAAATAAAAAATCCACAGGAAAATTCACCTCTATTTTATCCTCTGCACTCAAGGAAATACTCTTTCCAATTTTATTCCTGACAAAAACAAACTCATCGTCATCGTCTTCTTCAATCTCGGGATAAACAATATAACTCAAAAAAGTATTACCTTCATCAGATTCAAAATTAATATTCTTCTTCTTCCCTTCCCACATCAGATTCTCAAATATAAAATTTTTCATCTCACTATCGAGCCCATCAAGAAAATTATCTCTAAATTTATCAGGAAACTCTTCACTACCAAATTCAACACCAACCTCCTCCAAAGATTTTTTAACCAACGCCTTTTCTCTCATTTCAAAAATTGTTAAATTATCTCGAACCTCCAAAACCACCAACGGCGAGACCAAAGAACTCTCGGCATTTCCCTGCTGAATTATATAAATATACCCCGAACTAATACACATAAACAGAGTTATAGCAACAAGTATCAACGAAAATATCTGCGCTTTTTTCCGAAAATTTCTCTGAGGAAAACATGAAAGATTGTTAAATCTTACTTTTTTATTTTTCATAACCACTCTCCTTAAAAGCTTCTTCCAGCGACGAACCTTTTTCTAAAAGAAACCTGGCATTTAACAAAGAAATATATCTATCCATATAATAAAAAATATTATCTATTCCTACACTCTTCTCGTCATAAACCGCAACCCCACCACCAACGTTATCTATTTTTTTTACAAGTCCCGCCACTAAAACAAATCCAACTAAAATAATGACTATTGCAATCGTCGCTACAAACATAGAAATAAAACTTCCGAGAATTCCTTTTTTATTTTGCAAAAATTTAGAATTCATTATTAATCAAAACCTCCATTTCAATCTTGCCTTCAAATTTTTTATTATCTTTCAAAACAAAAACAGGATACTCAAATTTATAATAACCCGGATTAAACTTCTTTATAATCTCAACATTTTTTTCATTGCCATCAAAAACCTCATTGCCTTTCACAGCCACCTTACCAAAAAGTTCCTTTATCCACAACGCCCCAGAATCTCCCTGATACATTTTAGCGACACTCTTCTCGAAAGAATCGACAACCTCTATCCCAACATAAAATCTCTCGCTCTGAGAAATCCCGCAATAAGATAAAACATTTTCATAATCTTTCTCGGGAATCTTGTCTAAATTTAAAACACCGTCGGGAGACAAACAATCGGAAACCTCGCGTGCCAAAATTCTTGCCTCAGCATCACGAACATCAATATAATGTTCATACGAAATCGACGCAGTGCTAAAAACGATAAACGCAACAACCGTAACCATCAACAAACGATAAATTGTCACAATCCCCTCCCCCATCTGCCCTCTCACTCCATAATTATTCATCGGACGCTCACCACAAATTTATCTTCACCGTCAACCACGTCAACGGAATACTTAGAAAAATAAGGATAACCCCTACTCGAACCAAGCCCATCCACCCTAACAAAAATCTTCCCATCTCTAACCTCGACACTATCAACAAGCCCGTTGATATTCATTTTCCTAACCTCAAAATCCATCCCCGCCTCTGCTGAATCAATTAACAAAGCAATCTGCTTTTCCAAAACTTGTTGCTTAACCCCACGACCATTCGCCCTCTCCGCCGTCGCCATTAAAAAAATCGCAAATATCAAACCAATCAAAATAATATGTAAAATCGCCTGATGCAAAACAGAAGCACGTTTATTTTTCATCATGCAGGAATACCCTCCCACTGTTCGCAGAAACCGACCGAACTCTCCTTTAAAATATTAGCTTCATCACTTTGAAGACTAAAAGAAAATTCTAAAGCACTGGCAAGAACATTAGCCCGATTAAAAATAAATTTCTCTTTTACCTCTTTAAATGGATCTGGTTCCTGATTAGCTTGAAAATAAAACAAATAGGGAATATAATTACCAAAATTTTCATCACTCATAGTCACAATCCCATAATTAATCAATAAATCTCCTTTTGTAATATCAAAAATTTTGGGTAAAGAAATATCCTTGGTTGTCATTTTAGCCGTGAAATTTCCCCCACTGAGTTCATTTGTTAAATAGGCATATTCCCATGGAAATGAAGTAGCTTCAATTTTAAATTCCCCTCCCTCTAAGTCAAAAGGAAATCCATTACCAAAAATAAACGCCGAAAACTTCTTCCCAGAATTATTCAAATATCCATAATAAGAATATTTTTTGGTCATCGGCAAATCTAAAGCATTTCTAATATTAGTCCCAATTACTCCCCCCTCATATTTATATTTTTTCTCATTCGCCTCCATATATTTTTTCGCATCTTCAGTCAAATGAATTCTTGCACATGGAACACAGATACTCGATTTATAAAATTGCGCGGGAAATGAATTTGAACGCCCCTTGTCAAAAAGTGCCCAGCATCGAGCCATGGTATCCCCAATAATTTTATCAATATCTTCAACATTTTTTTTATTCACTTCTATAATCATTGTTTTACATTTCAGGGGATAATCATCCTTAAAAGATATAGCCGTAATACCTGCCTTTTCCACGTCAGGCAACAACGCCCTTATCTGAATACTCTGACGACAAATTTCCCAATCAAGTTCGTCGCTCGACCAAAGCTCCTGAAAAATAAAATACAAACTCAAACTTAAAACCATTACCCCCAGAATCAGCGATAAAATTATTCCGTATTTGTAATCGCCCTTTTTATTCACCATAATAATTAATATAAAACTAACTTAATAAAACTAACCAATTACCTTTGAGACAATCATCTTAACGGCAAACCCGGCAGAAGCTAAAATCGCAATATAAATAATCCACTTAATTGTATCATCAACTCCAACCGTCGCTCTGCTATTGAATCTTGACAAAATCATAAACTCCCTCGCTCTTTGATATTTTAATTCTCTCGCCCTCGCCAATTACCCAATTGGAAATTTTAAAACCGGTTACCACGGGAGTATTCTCATCCCCTTCTCCAATTTTAGAAACATACCTCGCCGGCAATTTCAAGTCCTCGCAATAGTTGCAGGTCACATCTAATCCTCTCCAATGACAAACACAAATAATATTCTCTCC
>JBDRJI010000053.1:0-5437 GCA_043815105.1 archaeon | reverse complement strand
TTCATCTACTAGAAGAAAAAGGATACTTATCCTCTGAACAACTCGCAAAACGTTCTAATTTGTCGAGAGCAACGGTAATTCATCATGTTTCTAGATTGATAGATTCTGGATTAGTTATGAAAAAAGAGCAGGGATATTTTTTGAGATTTAATAGTCTGGAATCTTTGACAAAAGAAATTGAGAAAGATGTCCATTCGACTTTTAAGAAATTAAGGGAAATGTCAAAGAGAATAGACGAGGAACTTAGTAACTAAATCCTCAACATTTTGTGGTATACCTTTGCGGTTATATGACAATCGGCTAAAGCATCGTGAGATTTTGTATAATCTATTTTAAAAAAATCTGCAACCGTTTGCAAATTACTTCGAAGATGCGACGGCACGTTGCCGAGTTTTTGATGGTTTCTCCAAATTCGCATAGTATCTTCGGACTCGCAACAAAACTTCGAAGACATATCAGCCTTTTCAAAAAGAGCCGAAAGAAATCCTTTATCGAAGTGGATGTTATGTCCGACGAGTGGAGCTTGATGCAGGATATTTTTTTCGATGAACGAGTTGATTTGATTACAGGCGTCCGTCGGAGGAACGGCGTGAAGATTGTGTTGCTCCAAATCTATTTTATTTACTATCATCGCCGCCTTTGTGATATTGTATCTGTCATGTTTGATAAAGATGTGATTTTGGTCTAAGATTTGAAGTTTGGATTTTTTGGCGTCGACGAGAAGTAACCCGACGGTCAAGACTTTGTTAAAACGAGGTGAGAGTCCTGTCGTTTCGGTATCAATTATTAATCGCCTCATGGTTACGGAAAAGAGTTGTAGTTTATATGAGTTTGGGAAAATCTATCCCGCATAACTCGCCGAAGAATTTACCAGTGCCGCCCTTGCCGACTTGAGATATTTGGATTCAATTTGCTGGTATTGTTGCTGGTCTGCTTTCGAAACTGAAGGCAAAACTTTTTCCATTGCTTCGTCGAAGTGTTTTTTTGTAACTTTTTTTGTATCAATATTTTCTCGAAGTGCGAGCATTGCTGCCTCTCTCGCCAGAGATTCAATATCGGCCCCGGTGAAACCCTCGGTGGCTTCCGCTATTTTTTCTATGTCAACAGATTTATCCAACGGCATACTCTTTGTGTGAATTTTTAGAATCTGCAATCTCCCTTCTTTGTCCGGGACGGAAACATAAACTATTCGGTCGAATCTGCCCGGTCGCATTAGTGCTGGGTCCAAAATATCTGGACGATTTGTCGCCCCGATTACAATTACATTTGTTAAATCTTCGATGCCGTCCATCTCTGCCAATAATTGATTAAGAACATTTTCTGTTACCTTTGCTCCGCCACCATAACCTCCTCGTTTACCAGCCAAGGAATCAATTTCGTCAAAGAAAACTACGCAGGGGGAAACCTGTCTTGCTCGTTCAAAGATTTTCCTGACACCCTCTTCAGATTTACCAACCCACATACTCAATAAACTCGGTCCTTTAATCTGAATAAAGTTCGCTTCGGATTCGTTGGCTACAGCCTTTGCCAGTAATGTCTTTCCTGTTCCCGGAGGACCATAAAGCAAAACTCCTTTTGGTGGTGTAATGCCCATTCGAGTGAATGAAGCTGGGAATTTCAGTGGCCACTCAACTGCCTCTCTTAAATCCCGTTTTACATTTTCTACTCCACCGATATCTTCCCATTTTGTATTCGGAGTTTCAACCAAGACCTCTCTCATTGCGGAAGGTCGAACAATTTTTAAAGCCTCGTCGAAATCTTTTTGCGCAACTCTTAATTTATCTAAAACATCTTGCGGAATTTCTTTGTCCTCTTCCAAATGAAATTTATCTAAGTTACTTCTAAGGACAATCATTGCGGCTTCCTTTGCGAGCGAATTAATATCGGCACCGACGAAACCGTGTGTTTTTCTTGCTATCTCTTCGAGTTTGACGCTTTTTGTTAGCGGCATATTTCGTGTGTGAATTTTCAAAATTTGTAATCTCCCCGCTTTGTCTGGAACCGAAATTTCTACCTCTCTATCGAATCTTCCCGGTCGTCTTAACGCTGGGTCAATTGCATTTATCCGATTTGTCGCTCCGATAACCACGACTTTTCCTCTTGCCTGAAGACCGTCCATCATCGTCAATAATTGTGACACAACTCGTCGTTCTACTTCTCCGCCTACATCTTCTCGCTTTGGGGCTATTGCATCTATTTCATCTATAAAAATAATTGAGGGCGCATTCTTTTCTGCTTCGTCAAAAATCTCCCGAATTTTCTTTTCAGACTCTCCATAGAATTTAGATATAATTTCCGGACCATTTAATAAAATAAAATGCGATTCTGATTCGTTGGCTACCGCCTTTGCTAAAAGTGTTTTACCAGTTCCCGGAGGACCGTAAAGTAAAACTCCCTTCGGTGGCTCGATTCCAAGACGCATAAATATTTCCGGACGCTTTAATGGCAGTTCAACCATCTCTCTAACCTTTTTTACCTCGTTAGTTAGTCCGCCGATGTCTTCATAAGTTATCGACGGGATTGACTCTTCGGAAATTTCTACCGCTTTTGGACTTAGTGTAATTTCTGTATTTTCTGTAATGATGCAGGGCTGACCTGGCGTCGTTGATACCACCGCGAAACGTATTTGTGTTAGTCCGCCCGGCATTCCGCCGAAACCCATTTGATTAAAAATTTCTCCTACATCTCCCCCAAATAAATCTCCAAATCCTCCAGACATCAAGTCCTTTCGTTGTTGTGAACCACCCATAACTACGATATCCCCCTTGCCAACTGGCTTTCCTAAAAGTCCTCGTTTAAAATTATCGGGGTTACCCTGAACTACAATTCCCTTTTGTGCTGGCGCAATCGTAACTTTTTTTGCCTCCAACATTTTCCCCTTTTTAATATCAACACGCTCGCCGATTCCTGTTTTAGAATTCTTTCGAGTAATCCCGTCCATCCGAATTATTTCTTCGCCCCTGTCGGCTGGATAGGCCTGGTCTACAATCGAATAAGTTTCTCTGTCTCCCTTAATGGAAATAATATCTCCTCTCTCAAGTTCTAACTCTCGCATTAAATCAGGGTCGATTCTAACTATCCCCTTGTAAGCGTCATCTTGTAATGCTTCGACTACTCTTAACTTAATTGATTTTGGTTTGTCTTGTTTTTTTATCATTTGAAATCTAGTGAAAGTCTCCTTATATCTTCCATGCAAAGGTTTACTATGTCGCCCATTCGGTCTTCTTGTTCGTTCATAAAGTCAATGATTTCCCGAGGGATTGAAACGGCGTAACTGTTGCCGACATATCGGAGCTTGACCTTGAAATTTTTTTTCTTGATATTTTGAAAATCTGCATATTCTTTTAAATCTTCCGGATGGATAATTTGATTTTTGCAATCTGGACATCTGACTGCCCGAAGACGAAAACCGTTTTTAATAACGACGACCGCCTGCATTTTTTTATTGCAGTGTCTACAAAGTATTGTGTTATCAAATATGTCCGACATGTGTATACTTAATGTATATACTTTATAAATATTTGTGTTGTTTTGGGCGTGCGAAAAGTTATAAATGAGAATTATTTTTATATTACATGGTTAATAAATTGTATAATGCTTACAAGAAATTTTGGGGATTTCTCCAAGAGGATAGTTGGTCATCGTTTATCGTGACTTTAGTTTTGGCGTTTATAATAATTAAGTTGGTTTTTTTCCCGGGATTGTCGTTAATTACCGGAACGAGTTTGCCGTTGGTGATTGTCGAGTCGTGTTCTATGTATCATCACGAGAACGGATTTGAAAATACTTTCGAGAGTCCGGTTTACGAAGATTATGGAATTTCTATAGGAGATACATGGAATTGGGTTTTTCAAAACGGATTTAGCAAGGGCGATGTAATTTTTGTGGTCGGAGCTGAAAATATAGAAGTCGGCGATGTGATTATTTTTAATGGCGGGATACAGCATCCTTTGATTCATCGGGTTGTCGAGGTTGGTGATAGTTATGCGACTAAGGGTGATAATTATAAGACTAATTCTAGGCAGTTGAGTTCCGAAAAAAATATTTCAGAAGACCAGATTATTGGAAAGGCTTTGTTTAAAGTGCCGTTCGTTGGATGGGCAAAATTGATTTTTTTCGAAAGTGGACGAAGTTCTAGTGATAGAGGATTTTGTTAGTTGTTTCTCAGATTAGGGCAAATCTTATAAATTGCACTATATTAAATAATCAATGGAATTTTGTCCGAAATGCGGAGCACTTCTTATAATGAAAAAAACAAGGGCCGGTTGTCCTAGATGTAGTTATACTGCTAAGGGGAAAGTTAATATGGAGATTAAGGAAGAGGTTCGTGAGCAGGTAAGGGTTGCTGTCATAGATGAGAAGAAGTCAAATGTAAATCCGATTACGGATTGGACCTGCCGGAAATGCGGATGTAAAAGAGCGTATTTTTGGATTCAGCAGATGAGGGCGGGAGATGAAGCCGAGTCGAAATTTTATCAGTGTACCAAGTGTAAGAATACGACTAGGGTTGATGACTAAGGCCTCTTTTTAGCGCCCACTTGGCATACCTCTGTTGAGGCAAAAAAGACCCCTGGGCGAAAAACTTAGTTTGCGATAATCAAAATTAATTTTTCATTGGTTTTTGTTGCACAAAAACTTTGCGTGAAAAATCAATTTTATCTTATCGTATTTAATGCAAATTAAATTTTTTCTTATCTCGCAATTTGCATTCTCGAAAGATAGTTGCGATTTAATATATTCGAGAAAGCGAATTGTTCGCCGTCGCCGTCCATCGGAAATGGACACCTGCGACTAAAAATTTAATTCGCGGGGAGGGGGAGGACTTGTTCGGCTTGGGTAGGTTGTGTGTTGTGCCAGCTTTGAGATAGTTTTTTATAGACTAATTCTATAGTTATTTTATAGCCCCGAAAAGGGAAAGTCCTCGAAGAAAGAAACATTATAAAGAAGATCCTATTAGCCGATGTAATCACTGCGGAAAGCAAATAACTGGAATACCTCATTCTTGTAAATTTTGTGGAGAAAGACATTGTGATAATCATCTTTTGCCAGAGGACCATAATTGTTCTAGGTTGAAGAGAAATTCTTGGCTGACAACTCGGCATAAAGAGGCAACTATAAGAAACAATAAACACAGAAAGAATTTTAAAGAAGTTAAGAGTGTTAATACTAACTTAAAAATGGAAAAAAATAAAATGGGTTTTGATGGGGCAATAAGTCAAACGATAAATATAGCTAAGTGGATTGTTATTTGCACTATAGGAGCCTTAATAAGTAATTTTGCAATTGCCAAACTGTTTATCACAAATGGTTTTTTAATAACATTACTCACCGCCGAGCGTGTCTAAAAATTCCAACTCCAAAACAATCTTCCCCTCTTCGCATCTGATAACCAGTTTAATCTGATGACTAATTACTCTCCCGATAATCCGAGCCTGCA
>JBDRJI010000052.1:0-22797 GCA_043815105.1 archaeon | reverse complement strand
CAAATTCACTGCCTTGGGCATACATTGTTCTTATTTTAATATTGTTTGTTGGAAATATTGGATACCTCAACTCTTTCATCCCTCTAAGCATGAATCCTTCTATAAATATCTCTGAATTGTCTGAAGAGAAGCAACCATGCCCTACAACAATTTATGATTCAGAAACTCCCTTAGTTCTGACCAAGGAAAAGCTTGATTCTCTATTGGGAATGCAAAGGATGACGAATAGTCTATTAAATCATAAGGTATGGAGGATAGAAAATGATGTTAGATTTTGCTATATGGGAAAATATAAAAATCAATTTCCAGATTGGATTTATTGTGACGATTTAATAGTATCTCGTTGGGAAACAAGCAATTCTGGCGCTATTAATTACCGTTGGTATACTGCGGTTAGTTCTGAATGGAGACCCGTAGTAGAGGGAAGCACTAATTCTTATATTTTTAATGGATTCAAATGCGAAAATGGGCAAAAGGTAACTGTTGAAAAAGGTGTAACTAACTATTATGTTTATGATTCAAGAGATGGAAAGCAGATTAAAATAAAATATTAATTATTAATCTAGACTCTCCTACTACTATAAATTTGAATATTCAATCATCTTAGTATATTTTATTTTAATCATTTAAAATAAAATATGGCCTCGAGGGGATTTTCTCTATTCACAATTCACACTAAAATTTTTCTAATCACTTCGTTGAGAAAAATTCGCGCAAATTGCTCACCCCGACATTGCCGTGCGTTGAAATACACAGAGATAATAAAAGAGGAATCTACGATTCCTCGGTTATGGCCTCGAGGGGATTTGAACCCCCGACACCTAGATTAAGAGTCTAGTGCTCTAACCAGGCTGAGCTACGAAGCCATATAAACTTATGAGAAAAATTTATTTAAAAATCTATGCTTAAATAACCAACTTCTTAATTGCTTCAATATGTTCTGCTACTTCGCCACCCTTTTTTGTCAGCTTAATAATTTTAATCCTTCCTTTCTTCTCGAAACTAACAAGACCAATTTCCTCAAGAGTCTGCAAAATCTTCACGGCGTGAGAATATGTGCAATCAACTTCCTTTGCTAGTTGAGATCCGTATTTTGCTCGTGATACTTTTTTCAAAGCTATGAGCATCATTGCTGGCTTTCTTCTAAAAAATAAATCGAAACTGTCTCCCATGTGTTGTTAATTGAAACTATATGTTCCAATGTATATATTAGAATGATAAATTACTTATAAGCCTTTCTCTGTAAAATCGTCCATACCGAGTAGGGACAAAATTGGAGGTCAGTGACAGGAAATTTTGGAGTGGTGACTACGAATTTAGAGACTCATATAGTCCAAGATATCCCTTGGCGAAAAGTTCTGCCTCGCTTGCCTTTACGTCGATTTGAGTTCTGCCTGATACTATTGATTTTTTAAAAATTTCTTTAGGATTGCCCGAGAGAATGGCGTCGATTAAATCTTGTTTGTTCGTGTTGAATTGCAAATCGACCACATCGCTGGAACCTTCATGCGTTTCAATTTCTGTTCCGATTTTAGAATAAAAAGTCTGGGTTCCTATTTTGAAATTAATAATTGGGGCCTCAAGCGTTAGTGGATTTTTATGAAGTTGCCACACCCCAATTTCGTTCAGCAAAAATGATATAAAATCTGGAGTTATTTCTATCTGGTCGTATGTTACCTGTTGCGACGAAGCAGATGAACCTTCCGTAACTATAAAACCCGATAACGGATTTGATATTTGTGTTTTCTGTTGGTCGAAAAAAACTGTGTAGGCTAAAGATGTGAGACTGAAAAATAAAACGAAAGTGATTAAAAGTGCGATTGCGATTCGTTTTGGGCGTTTTGCTTTTGTAATCAGCTCGTCGGCATAAGCAAGTTTGTAACCACGTTTTTGAAAACCGCTAAGAATTTCCGACATAGACTTTTTCGCCCTAAACGAATTTCTTATTCTTTTTACCAAATCTTTTTCGTCCATCATGATTTTCGGAAAGATAGGTTTAAATATATTATTGATTGTTTTGTAACATGATAGACATTAAATTAATTCGGGAAAATCCTGAGCTAGTGAAGGAAAATATCAAGAAAAAATTCCAAGATGAAAAACTTAAACTTGTTGATAAAGTTATTAAACTTGATACTGAATGGAGAAAACAAAAAAAGAAAACTGATGATTTGAGAGCTGAGAGAAATAAGATTTCTGAATTGATTAATAAATTAATGAAAAACGGAAAGAAACCTGAG
The DNA here is from genome assembly GCA_043815105.1 of archaeon. Lineage (GTDB taxonomy): Archaea > Nanobdellota > Nanobdellia > Pacearchaeales > GW2011-AR1 > JAGVXH01. The sequence goes on along the minus strand of JBDRJI010000052.1, from coordinate 20,557 downwards.
GCAAAAAAGTTAATTGTAAAGGCGAAAGAAATTCCTGTGAAAATTGATAAAATTGGAAAAAAGGTAGATAAGTTGGCTAAAGAAATTAGAGAGATTATGATGTCAATTCCACAAATCATGCATCCATCGGTGCCGATTGGAAAAGACGATTCCGAAAATGTAGAATTAGAAAAAATTGGTAAACCTAAAGTTCCCGATTATGAAATTTTTAATCACGTAGAGCTGGCGGAAAAATTGGGCGGGTTAGATTTGGATAGTTCGAGAAAAACTTCGGGACAGGGATTTTATTATTTGAAGGGAGATGTCGCAAGATTACATTCTGCGATTTTGAGTTATGCTCGGGATTTTATGATTGAGAAAGGATTTGAATATGTTGTTCCGCCGTTTATGATTCGGGCTGATGTTGTGACCGGAGTTATGAGCTTTGCCGAAATGGATGCGATGATGTACAAGATTGAAGACGAGGATTTGTATATGGTTGGAACGAGTGAGCATTCGATGATTGCAATGTTTAATAATATAATATTGAAAAGGGGCGATGTTCCACAGACGCTGACTAGTTATTCGCCGTGTTTTAGAAAAGAGAAGGGGGCGCACGGGATTGAAGAGAGGGGACTTTATAGGGTTCATCAATTTGAAAAACAGGAAATGATTGTTGTTTGTGAGCCGGAAGATAGTTATGATTGGTATGAAAAAATGCTGGGCTGGACGGTTGAGTTTTTTAGAGATTTGGATATCCCCGTAAGAACTCTTGAAATTTGTTCGGGAGATTTGGCTGATTTAAAATCGAAGTCGGCAGATGTTGAGGCGTGGAGTCCAAGGCAGAAAAAATATTTTGAGGTTGGAAGTTGTACAAATATGGAGGATGCTCAGGCGCGCAGAATGGGAATTAAGATTAATGGAAAGAATGGAAATTATCTTGCGCACACTTTGAACAATACTGTCGTTGCATCCCCGAGAGCTTTAATCGCCATTTTAGAAAATAACCAAAACAAAGATGGCTCTATTAATATTCCTAAAGTGTTGCAATCGTATATGGGCGGAAAGAGAAAGATAGATTAAACCGGGACAGCGACGCCAGATACATTATATGCGGTTAGATGATTGTCTTCGTCGTCCATGATTAAGTTGGAGATTGTTGGTATAGTATATTTTTGAGGATTGTCTGATGAAAAGTAAATGTAGTCTACAACCGATTTGTATTGGACGGAAATTCCCTGGTCGACTAATTTTTGCGGATTGACCAGCGACTCTATTCCGTTTTGATTGGCACTTAAATTTCCTTGCAATCTGTCGAGGAAACTCGGGGCTGAAGTCGATGCTTTGTAGTATGAATTTTGAAAGTGGGAACTAAGATTTTCATAGTTTGATCCTGTTACAAATGTAGAATATGGAGTCTGGTTTATTTTGTTTGTGACTTTGTTGAGAGTGTTTACGGAATAGAGAGGGTCTTCAAAATTTTCTATTGAAATGTAGGACACTATTGATGCCGACCTATTCCATGTGACCAAATCACCTTTGTCCTCGATAATGAGCGTGGTGTTTAAAATAATTTTCAGATTCCATGGGTCTTCCTGCGTTAATGATATTTGCGGATTTAGTAGCTCGATGTTGGCATTAACTTTATTGGCGTTGCTGGTTAAGAAATCCTGAATGGCTGTGAATGTTGCATCTTCCATTAAATTTTGATAGACTCCATCTAGTGTGCCACTAAAGAAAATTTCGTTTAGTGAGTCGTTTACATTTTCTATGTAGGAACCGGTGTCTAAGATTTTTTTATCGAATAGAAAAACCGTTCGGTAGCCTGAGATAAATAACTGTCGCGGTAAATCTTGTTCGACGGAAGTGACAAAATTATTGAGTGTGTCTATCCTTTTGTTCGTCGAGGATTGGTCTTGGGTTAGCGTGTAGATGCCGTATGAAGTTGCGAACAACGACAAGAGTGTTATCGTTACTATCGTAAAAATCATTCCTTTTTTATTTAGTGCCATTTTCTAACTTGCACCTCCGTTGAGAAAAGAAACGGGACTCCTTCTATATTCGCTGTGCTGACGTGTAAACTATCGCCGGAAAGATCTACGTCCAATTTGCCGTCGGAATCTAAATCTAATAGTTTAAAGATATTGTAAACTGCAATTTGTGCTGCGTCGGTTGCCCCTTCGCAATTGGAATAAATGCCACAATATATTCCTCCCGTACTTGAGTCTCCGTAATTGCAATTTGTGGAACCTGAGTAATTCGTTGGAATTGACGTAGTTAGATTGTAGTCGTTAAATTGAATATTCCAATTGCATCCGTCGGCGGTGGCTGAGACTGAGGTGTATGATGCCAATTCTTTTGATATTGTGTAGATGATTCTATTGCTAATTGAACCGGTGCTGGTGTTTGATACAGAGAGTCCCGTGCCCAGTTCTATAGTGTTGTTGTTTTGAATTAGCGATAGAGGAAGGTTAATTGAATAGGGGTCTCCTAATTTTATAAAATCCATTTCATAGCTACTTAGATTGTAAACATTGTTGCCGTTTAAGACAACGTTGCTTGTCCATTTGGGTCCTGAATAAGATATGACGTTCGCTTCTAACGGCGTGGAATTTTCTGGTATATCGAAGGTTCCACCGTCGGATGTTGAGAATGTTTTTTCGATGGTTGTCACAAGTCCTACCGAGGGGCTTTCCTGAATATAGTCAAATTCGATATATGAATCTGGATAAAGTTGCGAGAAAAAATCTCCGGTAACTTCTATTGTTTGTTCGTAATAGGCGGTCTCTATCAGCTCTGTTGCTATTTCTTCGTAGATGGATGACAGGTCGTCGATTGCACTATAGAAACTGCCGTTCCCGCAGGAAGCCATATCTGTAAGGGTTTGCACATTGGCATCGGCGCCAAAACCAATTGTGTAAACTCTTATTCCGTAACCGTAGGCGTCACATGCTGATTGAATCGCGTCTCCACTTGCGCTTCCTGTTCCTTGCGCGGAACACTGCACATTTGCATCTCCGTCGCTCATCATTACAATAGACCGGAATTTATCAGATGTTGAATTTGCCAGTATACCTGCGACTGCTTTATTTACTCCGCAACAAATACAGGTGTTTCCACCTGCACTCCAGGAACTAACTTCTGATTTTAAAGAAACATTGTTGTTGGACAAAGGATGATAGTTTGAATTTAAAGCACTGGTTGAATAGGCAGATAGTCCAACCCGATTATCGGTGTAATTTAAAATCATATCGATGAATAAATAGTTTGCGTCTTTGGCATCTTGAATTTTGTTTTCTAAAGTTCCTCCGCAACTTGTGCATCCAGCTTCGGTGTTACAGTTATTAAACCAGCAACAGTACCAGGGACTTACCCCACTACAACTCGGCAACATACTTCCTGAAATATCTGTGACGGAAAAAACGTCGATGTCTTGGGTATTGTTTGAAATATAATTCATGTTCTCCATCCCGAATCTTAGTGGAATAGTTTTCTTGCTCAATTCTGAATAGTCAAGTAGCGAGGCAAGTGTTGAATTTGTTATTGTTACGACGGTTCCGTCCGAAGAATCGTTGAAAACCTGTGTGTTACCTAGGGTTAGAAATGTATCAACTGAATTATTAAAGTGGAGCGAGATGGTTAGCCCGGTTAAATTACCTGGGATATAAAATCCGTCGTAGAGATTGATGATTCCAGATATTCCGGGGAAATAATATCTTTTTGGTTGTTCATAAGTAACGTCGCTGTCGTATGTAACTCTAATGAATCCTCCTGCGACGTGCAGATTATTACCTTTTATCTCTACGGTGTTTTGTCCGGGGGCAAAGTTGGCTGTGCTAAAATCGTAACTTACCGGAGTAAAATCGTCTACGGATTTGGAAAAGCTTCCGGAGTTTATTCCATTGACATAAATATCAAAGTCATTATTTATAACTAATTCTATTTTTGCCGCGCTCATGTTTCCTTGATAGTTAATTAGCGTGCTTATGTTTCCCTCGCCGACGTAACCTCCGAAATAGATGTAGTCGGTTCTTGCACCGCTTGAAAGAAAGGCTCTTGCGGAAAATCCTGTAATCCCGTCTCCTCCACCAATTCCACTTATGACTTGTCGGTCGACAAAAACATTTTCTGCGGTTTCAAATGGCGTTATATTTTTTGACGCGAGAAGCTCGTCGCCATACCATATTCCAATATTTTCGTTGGAACTTATAGAAGACAGAACTTCTTCGCTTAACATTTCTGCGATTGTTATATTGGTTACATAAAACTCGCCTATTTGGTCTATGACAGATTTGTCCGAGTCGATAATATAACCTTGTTCAATCAGTTGTCTTGCATACGTATTATCCATCTCCCCAATTTTTAGCGAGCTTAAAGTTTGCAGAATGTCTGCGGAAATTGAAAAGTCCGACGGTGATTGTTTTTTCAGCATAGGTGAAACTGTCATAACCGTTATTAGTATTATTATCAACGCGATTAGTGCGTCTGTTGTAAAAAATTGAGCTTTTCTTTTCATGTTTCCCAAATATAAATATAAAGCGGAGTTGTTTTATTTTTATAAATTGTGACTCTTGTTATCTTGATGAGATTTTTCGCGTCGATGTTGTCCTTCGTGGTCCCTGGTTTTCCGATGCCCTCGACTTCTACGGAATTGATTGTCATATTTTGATCCAGAAAAAAATAATATTCGTACTGCGTGTTAAGCAAGTTTTTTGTAAGCGTATAATTATTTTCTGCGTAAATCATTTCGTAGAGTCTCTCCAATTTGGTTTCGTTGATTTTACCTTCGCTGGTGATTCCTAATGTAATCACATTGCCCGAACTCCAATCTAAAGGATAACCTGATGACATTAAATTTTCTGCAATAATTTTTCCGTCATAAGAAAGAAGTTCGAATTTATCTCTTGCCTCATCTGGCTGGTTTAGTGAGTAGACGAAAAATATCATAATTCCGACTAAGAAAAGCGCTACCCCTGCCATGAGATCGAACCCCCATATTTGTGCTCTTTTTTTTGTTTTCATTAATTGAGATAAATTATTCCGTTTATTTTTTCTATTCTATTGGTTGTTATGTTGATGTCGCCGGTAACATTTGCCACGGGAATAGTTAACGCATGACGATTGTTTGTTGTTTTTATATAAACAATTCCAGAATCTATATTAATTTCATAATCCAGGCCTCCTGCCTTTTGAGGAAGTTTGAATTCTCGAGAGTATCCGTCTCCGGATTGTAATGCGAGATTAATTTCATTCTGGACGGTTAGTGCGATTTCTTTTACCAAAATATTTTCCTCCTGATATAGCTTGTCTTTCATATTTTCCTGGACTATTAAAAGAAATATCGAAACAAAAAATAACAACGCTCCGACGATGATGATAAATTCGATAGCGACTTGGGCTTTTTTGTGTTCCATTAGTTCTGCATTATTACTGTGTGAGTTGAGTTGGCAATAATAATTAAATTTTTTAGACCTGAGCCTGAGGAGATTTCTGCACCGGTGCCTTCGACTATCGGGACATTGCTTGGGAAAGAAATTTTATTTTCTCCAGTTGTCAATCGGTATGTAATCACAAGGGTGTTATCAATTATTTCAATGTCCTGGATGTTTTCTGGAAGATGTGCCGAGATGGTTGCTTTTGATGGTTCGCCTGCGTAAAATACGGTTTCGGATGTTGATATAATTTTGTTTGCGAAGCTGTGGACTTGGTTTGATTTTATTCTGTCGTTGATTGTGCCACTGTAAAAATATCCTATGCTTAAAATTCCTATTATAACAAATGTTAGAAAACCTATCAAAATTAGAAACTCCATACTCGATTGTGCTTTTTTATATTTAGACGATACCATTCTCTTTCTTTTTAATTGGAAACTGGATTAATAAAAGTTGTTGTCGGGTCCGCTGAACCATATCTTTATAAAATTAGTAATTTATTAATTTAATAGTATTGGTTGTTAAAATGGAGATAAATAAAATGAAGGTGATTTTTATCTGGGTCTTGGTAGCTCTGTTTTTAGTTGCAGTCAATGGAATTTATTTATCTTGTCAGGTTGAAGATTTTGCAAGTGTTGTGTCTGGAAATTCTATTAAGGAAATAGCGAGTGGGTTTTATGAAACGAGTTCTCTGAATCATAGAGTTTTTATTTTGTTTCAGTTTCTTTTACTTATCATTGTTGTTTTTATGGTGATTAAAAAACTTAAATCAAAGACGCATTTGTCTAAGAGTGATTTTATAGGAAAGGGGGGTGCAAAATATAAAACTGACCTTGACACCCTATATGAAATATTAAAGCGTAAGGGGGAGATAGCCGTGGATGAGATTGGAAAAGTGTTTGGGGTTAGTCCGGAAATTGCTTTGGAGTGGTCCAGAGTGCTGGAAAATGGCGACCTTGCAACAATTGATTATCCGAGATTTGGAAAACCAGTTTTGACCTTGTTGGAGACGAATAGGGGAAATAATCCCGTGGCAGAAACAGCTATTGAGAATAAGAAAGATGTGAAAAATGAAACGGCGAAGGAGAAAGTTCAGGTAAAATCCGCAAGTGGTGTTGTTGCGGTCAAGAGAGTTGGGATGACAGACAAGAAGACTAAGAAAATTTACAAGAAGATAAAAAAGAGCAGTAAGAGAGTATCCAAACATTCTAAGAAATTAGAAAAAAAATCGAAAAAAAAGAAGAGATGATTAAATGAAAAAGACAAATAAGACTATTAAAGTGGTCAGGAAATTGAAAAAGAATTCTGTTCTGAATAAAGTTCCAGATAAAGCTGAAGCAAAAATATCGGGTCATGTTCTTGATAGTTATATAATAAAGTCTGACAACTCGGTAGATATAAAAGTTGAAATTAAAAAAGAGGGAACTGTAGTTAGTTATAATTTGGAGATACCAGAAATTGATACTGCGACGACGGTGTTGCTTGAAGATATTAGAAATGAATTGATTACTGCGACGACGGTGGGTATGATAGAGATTGTTGATCCAGAGGCTATTGATATTATTAGAAAAAAATTTACAAAAGAAGCTGAGGATATTCTTGAGAAAAAAATTCCTACACTCACCAAAGAAACTAAGAATATTCTTATCAGTAAGTTGATGCAGAATATGTTGGGTCTGGGGGAGATTGATTTTCTGGTTAGTGATTCTAATTTGGAAGAGATTGTCATTCCGTCGTCGAAGGAGCCTATAAGGGTCTTTCATAAAAAATATGGTTGGCTTCCGGCAAATTTTAGCGTAGAGCGGGAGGATGAAATTATTAATTATTCTAATATTATTGCGAGAAGGGTTGGCAGACAGATTACTGTTTTGAGTCCTTTGCTTGATGCGCATTTGGTTTCTGGCGACAGGGTTAATGCTGTACTTTATCCTATTAGCACGAAGGGTAATACAATAACAATTCGGCGATTTGCGAGAGATCCTTATACAATTATTGATTTGATTGGGAATAAAACTTGTGATTTGGATGTTGCGGCATTGCTATGGCTTGCGGTAGAATATGAAATGAATGTTATTATTTCTGGCGGAACAGCGTCGGGAAAGACAGTTCTTCTTAATGCGTGTATGCCTTTTATTCCTCCGAACCATAGGGTGATTAGCGTTGAGGATACTCGTGAATTAATGCTTCCGGAGTTTTTGTATTGGACGCCATTAGTTACCCGAAGCGCTAATCCCGAGGGAAAAGGTGAAATTTCTATGCTTGACCTTCTTGTTAATTCTCTTAGAATGAGACCCGATAGAATTGTTTTAGGTGAGATGAGGCGACAAAAAGAGGCCATGGTATTATTTGAAGCAATGCATACCGGGCATTCGGTTTATGCAACGATGCATGCAAACTCCGCGGCAGAAACTATTTCAAGATTGATAAATCCTCCGTTGAGTGTTCCTGCGAATCTTCTTAACGCTGTGAATTTGAATGTTGTTATGTTTAGGGATAGAAGAAAGGGAATAAGGAGAGTGTTTCAGGTTGCTGAGTTCAATGAGAAGGGAGACCGGACGGATGCTAACGTTCTTTATAGATGGATTCATGAGGGTGATAAACTTATCAAACATTCTGAAAGTTCGAGATTTTTTGAGGATATATCGAGAAATACCGGGATGACTCAGACGGAGTTGGATAAAAATCTTGAAGAGAAAAAATATATCATTAGTTGGCTAATTAAAAATGGCATAAGAAGCTTGAAAGAGTTTGGAAAGGTGATGAATTATTATTATTCAAATAAAGATGACCTCTTGAAAGAAATTAAGCAAAACAATGTTAAGATGTTTAAACAGGAGAATTAGAGATGGTATGTAAATTTTTTGGGGCGAAGGATTTGTTCGTATGATATTCAGAATTCCGTTTACATTTTCGAATATAGAAAAACTAAGGGGGAGATCGAAATTTTTTTCTTCCAGATTTAGACATAAAAAGGATTCGTCGTTAGAAGGATACCTTGAGGGAATTGATGTCAGGCTGACTCGTGAGGAATATCTTGGAATTGTTTTTAAGTCTTTTGTTAATTCGTTTTTGCTTCTGTTTATTTTATTTAGTGTGATTTTCTTGGTTATTGGTATAAAGCTTTTTTATATTTTTGGCGTGGGACTCGCATTTATTTTTGCGACGTTTGGTGCGTTTAGTCAGATAGCTTATCCGAGAGTATTCGTTTCCAAAAAGGAAAAGGATATTGAAAAGAATCTTATATTTGCATTGGAAGATATTTTGATTCAATTAAATTCTGGCATTCCTTTATTTGATATTTTGACGAACATCTCCTCTTCAAATTACGGGGAGTTGAGTGTCGAATTTAAAAAAGTTGTTAAGAGAATTAGTTCGGGGGAGCCGGAGTCGGAGGTCTTAGCGGATATTAGCAGAAGGAGTCATTCTATTTTTTTTAAGCGAGCTCTCTGGCAAATTAGCAATGGTTTGAATGCGGGAAGTGATATGTCTACAATTATAGGGGAGAGTATAAAAACATTGAACGAGGAGCAGATGATTCAGATTCAGAATTATGGAAATAAATTAAATCCGTTGATTATGATGTATATGTTGATATCTGTAATAGTTCCCGCGTTGTCTGTTAGTTTTATAACGGTTGTTGCTTCAATGATTGGTCTCGAGAAAAATCTTACGACGGGAGTATTTATGGGACTTTTTGTGCTTGTTTTGTTTTTTCAGATAATGTTTTTAGGATTAATTAAATCTAGGAGACCTAGTTTACTATGAGCGTTGAGAAAAAGCCGAGGGTCAGATTGAGTAGGGAAGATATGATGATTGAAAGAAAAAAGAAAGTGATTGTAGGAATAATTGCCATCCTTATTAGTGTGGTGATGTTTGTTATTTACGGGAATTATATTTATACTGGCGCGACTTTTATTGTGGTTTTTATTTTAGTTTTTTCGATTTTTAGATTTATGGCGATACTGAAGAAAGCGGATAGAATAAGAAAAATAGAAGGTATTTTTCCTGATTTTTTGCAGTTGGTTGCAAGCAACTTGAGGGCTGGAATGACGGTAGATAGAGCTATGCTTTTAAGTTCGAGACCCGAATTCGCGCCATTAGATAAGGAGATTCTTCAGGTAGGAAAAGATATTTCTACCGGGAAAGCCGTCGAGACCGCGCTAAAATCTATGTCAAAAAGAATTGATTCCGAGAAGGTTGATAAAACTCTTTCGATGATTTTATCTGGTATTCGTGCTGGAGGAAACTTGGCGGTTTTATTGGAAGAGACCGCGAGAAGTATGAGACAGCGAGGGTTTATAGAGAAAAAAGCGGCTTCGCAAGTTCTGATGTATGTCATCTTTATATTTTTGGCGGTATCGATTTTTGCCCCGGGATTATTTTCGCTTTCGGGAGTTCTGGTCGAAACTATGACAAATCTTATGGGAACTGTTGACCCAGGCTCACTACCTCAAAATCTTCCGGTATCTTTTTCGACTATAAATATTTCAAAGACTTTTGTTATTTATTTTTCAATTGTATTTATAATTGTAATGAATATTATGACTTCGCTTGTCTTGGGACTTGTGAGTAAGGGCGAGGAGAAAGATGGGTTGAGATATCTTCCGATAATGCTTGCTTTAAGTTTGGGCATATTTTTTGCATTAAGTAGAATACTATCTAAAGTTATGGCAAGTCTTGTGGGTTAGCACAACGTTTTTATAGATGATTAGTTAAGAAAAAATATGGTGAATAAAAAAAAGGCGGTTGGCGATTCTGCACGCACGAAGTTGCGAAGAAAGAAAATAAACTCTAAGGTAAGCTCTGGGACTAAAAAGAAAGTATCCCATAGTTCCAAAAAAGTATCCCATAAAGGTGCAGAAAAAATCTTTAAGAAAAAAGCAGGGAAGAATATTAAATCTAAAGTTGTGCGACATAAAATTATAAAAAAGGGCAATCTTGAGAGGGTGCCTATTGGAATTAAAAACTTAGATAAAATTGCTGAGGGAGGATTTGAAAAAAATTCTACAAATTTGATTGTTGGAGGAAGTGGGAATGGAAAATCTATTTTTGCGATACAGTTTTTAATGGAGGGTGTAAAGCGGGGTGAGAATGTTTTGTATATTGCTTTTGAGGAAAAGAAAAAGGAATTTTATGCTAATATGTTGGGACTTGGTTGGGACTTGGATAAGTATGAAAAATCTGGAAAATTTTTCTTTTTGTCGTATACTCCTGAAAAAATTAAAACGATGCTGGAAGAGGGTGGAGGAGATGTTGAGACGATTGTATTGAGCAAGAAAATACAGAGAATTGCAATGGACAGCATAACTACATTCGTAATGCTTTTTGATCGCGAGGTAGAAATGAGAGAAGGGTCGCTGGCTTTATTTTCGCTCCTTAAGGGTTGGGCGTGCACTTCGCTTTTGGTTTATGAGAGAGATCCTTTGGTTGACAAGAAACAATCGTCGAGGGTTCTTGAATTTGAGGCAGACTCGCTGATTTTCCTTTATTTTACTCGAATGAATAAAAAGAGGGAAAGGTTTCTGGAAATTTATAAGATGAGGGGCACCAATCATTCGACAGATATTTTTCCGTATAGTATTCGTAAGAATGTTGGGATTGATGTTTCTTCTAAACCCTATCGAGGGAAATTGGATTATTTCAAATCTACATAATAGTTCTTGACTTTGGAAGATGAATGAGTTCCAGAAATTACTTACGCTATAATATTAAAGTTTTTTCGATGGTGATAACCATCGAAAAATAAAAATAAAAATAAAAATAAAAATAAAAATAAAAATAAATTTATGCTACTGGTGTTGAAACAGAACCCGTCGATGTTAGTGGTAGTGAGCTACCTGGTCTCAGATAGGTTACAACAATATCTCCCGAGAAAGTGGAATCTGCGTTTGCACCTGTACAAGTTAGAGTAATAATTTGTGGAGTTGAAATTGATCCGTCAAAACTACTGCTATCCTGAGTACATCCGTTACCGGTTATATTGACCGTTACTGAACTTAGAGTTTCTCCGCCTTTATTTGATATTTCCAAGTTTACTGTATCTTCAGTTGCACTGGCTGCTACTCCATAAAATGGCGCATTCACAAAGACAGAACTACTGCCTCCCTGATTGAAATAAAAGTATGAACCTAAAGAACCAATGACGATGATTGCAGCAAGAATTGCCCAGCCATAAGTCATTAAAAATTCCAAAGCCGCTTGTCCTTTTTTGTTATTCATTTTACCTCCTTTTCACCAATTAGTAATTCGTTTAGTCTAAATGGAGAAAGCTATATATAAACATTCCTATAATTAAAAATAATTTAGATCTTTTAAATTTGCGGAGATGAAGTAAGTTTTATAAACTAAGCGTTGCTGTTCTTTTTATGGCGAATGAAAGTATGTCTATGCCGGCTGGATTCGGTGGATTGATGCGGTATAATGAAGAGTATAATTCTAAATTTAAATTCGGGCCTGGTACGGTTGTTGGAATGATTATTGCGGTAATTGTTCTTATAATTGGGCTTCGGATATTTTATTAGATGTTTCCTGGAATGAACGCGGCGAAGATGCAGGGAATGATGAAGAAGATGGGGATTTCGCAGGTGCAGTTGCCGGTTCGACGAGTTGTTTTCGAAATGGCGGACGGGAATTTAGTTATTAATGAGCCTTCGGTTTTAAAAGTTAAGATGCAGGGTCAGGAAACTTATCAAGTCTCTGGAGAGGCCGTTGAAGAGGGCGCTGAGAGTTTTTCGGATGAAGATGTTGCTCTTGTGATTGAGAAGACAGGAAGGGGCGAGGATGAGGTTAGAACGGCTTTAGAAGAGAGTGAGGGCGATATTGCTGAGGCGATAATGGGATTGAAAGAGTAGTGTAATAATCAATATAAAGCAACTTTAATTTTCTGTTTTATGGATTGGAATGTAGATTTTATCGAGGCAAAATATCATTTGGCTGTAGCTGAGAGAATGATGAAAGGGTATACCGAGTATCCTGAGAAGAGATTTTTAGTCGGAGTAATTAACGAATCGGCGAAGGCTGTCTCTGGATTGATTCGGGCGTTTTTAATTTATGAAAAGATAGGGAGTGGGAATTTAAAAAATTTTTTAAAAAAAGTTGCACCGAAATATTTGGATGAATTGACGTGCGAAAATTTAGTAAAAGTGCTCGAGATTGAACGGGCGCAGAAAGTTTCGCCCATTGAGTTTACGAAGGGAGAAAAAATTATTTTATTGATTCGGGGAAAATATAGATTTTTGACAGCGACGCGAATTGAGGAATTTGTAAAATCTATTGGCGATGGAATTATTGCATTTCCGAGTAACTTTCGACAGATATAAAAAGGTAGATAATTTTAAATTAGTTGCGCTAGAAGGTATGGATTGTGATTGAAGAAATTATAAAAGAAAAGACAAGTGCCGACCATCTATTATACGTTAGTTTAAAGTATACGAAAACTTGCGATGTAATTTTAAATTTGCTGGCTCGGTGGAAAAGTTTGATTGAAATTAGTTTTGACGCTATTTTGGAAAAGAAAGTCGAGGACGGAAAGTTACCCATGATGCCGACGAATCCGAAGCAAAGAATTGAATTTATAAAAAAATGTTTTTCCAGGAATGCTGCCGTGCAAGATGTAATTCTGTTATATATATTTTTTAAGAGAGTGCCCGACTTGAGTAAAACTAGAAGTGGCGAATTTAGAAAAAATGTTAATTTAAAAATAATAGAACCGACGAAAACCACTGACGTTAATATGGAAAAATTGGGAGAATATTACGAAATTGTTGAAAAATTTATCAGCGAAGTTAAAAAGATTTTGGAAAATTGAGCTGAATAAAACTTATAAAGCAAGTTTTTCTGATAAAACCATGTATCCATTGGAGCCAAGGTACAATTGTAAATTGTCTACGACAATTTTAAAAAATAAAAATGGCAAGAATAATTATTATAAATTCGGGAAAGGGTGGCGTCGGTAAAACGACCACTGCAATTAATTTGGGAGCCTCGCTTAACAAATTGAATAAAGAAGTTATTGTTGTGGATGTAAATTTGAACACTCCTAATGTTGGATTGCAATTGGGTGCACCGATTGTTCCAGTAACGCTGAATCATGTTTTGAAGGGGAAGGCTGATATTGAAGATGCAATTTATGAGCATTCATCCGGAACTAAAATTGTTCCGTCGTCGCTTTCGATTAAGGAGTTGACTAAGTTTAATACAAAAAAGATTTCTGAAATTTTAAAGAAGTTGGCGACACTTTGCGATTATGTTATTGTTGATTCTGCGGCTGGATTTGGCGAGGAAGTTATTGCTGTTTTCGAAGCTGCGGATGAAATTATTATTGTAACCAATCCGGAGATGCCCGCTGTGACTGATGCCTTAAAAGCGATTAAGGTTGCACGGCAAATGGGAAAGGAAGTTAATGGAGTTATTGTTACTCGGTATACTAATGCGAGATATGAGATGCCGTTGTCTTCTATAAAATCAATGTTGGAGACACAAATTATTGGTGTTATTCCTGAGGATAAGGCTGTCAAAGAGGCTTTGAATTTGAGGGATGCTGTTTGCCACACTCATCCGCGAAGCAAAGTTTCTAAAAAATATCATGAGATTGCGCGAAAGGTTAGTGGTGAGAAGATTGAAGAGAGAAGAGGATTTTTGAATAGGTTGTTTGGGTTGTGAGGTCAGAGAATAAATGGAAAATGATAAAATAAACGATTTTCTTGAAAGTAAGGTTGGAATATTAAAAGTTTTATATAAAGACTTGCAACTCGCGTATTGGAATGCAATGCTAAGTGGGAAGGACGACAATTATAAAGATTATTCCGACAAGGAGATTGAATTGAAAAAGATTTTTAATGATAAAAAAGATTTTAATGAGGTAAAAAAATTTATTGATAGTGGATATGGGAATGAAATTCAGCGAAGAGAGTTGAGATTGCTTTATGATATGTATCTTTCTAATCAGGGAGATGTTGAATTAATTTATGATATTTCCAAAAAGGTTTCTGAGGCCGAGAAAAAGTTTAATACATTTAGGGGGGAGATTGATGGCAAAGAAAAAACGTATGGTGAAATATGTTCTATTCTTATAAATGAAAGAGATTCTGAAAAGCTGAAAAAAGCATGGGAGGGATATAAGAAGGTTGGCGAATTGGTTGAAAAAGATGTTTTGACAATTGTTAAGCTTAGAAATAAATTGGCAAAGAGCTTGGGATTTGATAATTATTATGAATTTTCCTTGGAAACTTCTGAGCAAAAGGAAGAAGAGATTGAAAAAGTTTTTGATGAACTTGATGATTTAAATAGGAAGCCTTTTAAAAAACTAAAGGAGGAGATTGATTTGGAATTGTCCAAGAGATATGGCGTTGATGTTGGAGATTTGAAACCATGGCATTATGGGGATTTGTTTTTTCAGGAGGGTCCTTCAATTTATTCTATTGATTTGAATGAATTGTATAAGGATGGCATTTTAGACAAAGCTAAAAAATATTATAAAAGTATTGGGATGGATGTTGATGATATTTTGGAAAGAAGTAGCCTATATGAACAAGATGGGAAATATCCGCATGCTTGCTGTATTGATATGGATAGAGAGGGAGATATTAGAACTATGCAAAATCTTAGAAATGATGAAAAATATATGGAGACACTATTGCATGAATTAGGACATGGAGTCTATGATAAATATATTGATAATGGTTTACCATTTATTTTAAGAGACACTGCCCATACCTTCACTACGGAAGCTGTTGCCATGATTTTTGGCAGGAAAGCTAAGAATTTGGATTTTATTAGGAGATGTTGTGAGAAAGATATTGATGATACTGAAGGAATTATTAAAAAAATTCTTCGACTTAGGCAAATTGTTTTTTCTCGTTGGGCTCAAGTTATGTTTAGGTTTGAGAGGGAACTTTATAAGAATCAAAATCAAAATCTGAATAAAACTTGGTGGAATCTTGTGAAAAAATATCAATTGATTGATTTTTGCAGAGATAAGGCTGATTGGGCATCAAAGATTCATATTGTAAGTTCACCAGTTTATTATCATAATTATATGTTGGGAGAACTTTTGGCTTCGCAGTTTCATAGTTATATTATGAAAAATGTTATTAGTGATACGAAAAATGATTCTTATTTTGAAGATGTGAAAGTTGGAGAATATTTTAAGGAAAAAGTTTTTAAGGCTGGGGCGAGATATCGGTGGGATGAAATGATTAGGCGAGCGACAGGCGAAGATTTAACTGCAAAATATTTTATTGAAGAATTTAAATAAAATTAACCCACAACGCTTCCGACTTCCATATCTTGGTCTGGGAAAATTAACGAAACTTTTGTGTGGTCTTTATTCGAAGCCGCCAACAACATCCCCTGAGATTCTATTCCTCGTAACTTTCTTGGTTTCAAGTTTTTCAAAACAATTATTTTTTTGCCCTTGAGGTCGTCGTGAGAATAGAATTCTTTGATACCTGCACAGATAGTTCGGACTTCGTCGCCTAAATTAATTTCTAATTTGTAAAGTTTATCCGCTCCTTCGATATCTTCCACGCTTTGAATTTCTGCTACTCGCAAATCTAATTTTTCAAAATCTGTAAATTCAATTATGCCTTCCATTAAACAAACACCTTATAATAAGTGAGGGACATTAATGGATTTAATCTTGGAGCATCGTTATTAATACATTGACAAAAATTTGGATCTGGAAAATATTCTCCATCTCTCTGATTACTTTTTATTTCTTCTTCACCAACTTCTTTTTCTAATTCTTTTACCATTTTATATTTTCTTAAAAAGTATTTCTCCTTTTTTAATTTTATCTGTCTTAAATATTTCTAAAATCTTTTCCGCAGATTCCGGAATAAATGGAGAAAGTAGCTTTGCGATTTCTTTTATCGAGTATACTAACTGATAAAGAATTTTTTTGTCGTGTGTTTCCCATGGTTTTTTTGACTGAACAAACTCATTGCAAACATCAATAAACGCAAATATTTCATTGAGTGCTTTATCAATTTCATAGTTCTCCATTAATTTATCAATTTCTTTTAATTTTAATTCTTTAATCAGTATGTTTGGAGTTTTCTCTATTCCATACTTCTCCGCCAGAGTCGAAGTTCGTGAAACTAAATTGCCGAGTTTGTTCGCGAGTTCGTTATTGTGTCTGTCAATTAAAGCTTGTTCGTTGAAGTCACTGTCTTCGCCGAATGAAGCCTCTCTGAATAAAAAGTATCTTGCAGAGTCAACCCCCGCTATTGCAATTAACTCATCTATGTTGATTACTTTTCCCCGAGACTTAGAAATTTTTTCTTTATCGAATGTCCACCATCCATGTGCGAAAACTTGCTTTGGTAATTTAATTCCAGCAGACATTAAAAATGCTGGCCAGTAAACTGTATGAAACCAAAAAATATCTTTTCCGATTAAATGAATATCAGTAGGCCAATATTTTTCCCTACCTTTTCTCCTTGTTGCTGAATAGTAATTGAGAAGTGCATCGAACCAAACATAGGCTACATGTTTTTTGTCGAAAGGCAATGGAACTCCCCAATCAAATGAGGTTCTTGAAACACTTAAATCTCTTAGTCCTTCTTTCACTCTGTTGATAATTTCTTGTTTTCTATGCTTTGGTGAAATAAAATTTGGATTGTCCTTGTAGAATTTTAATAATTTATCTTGATATTTTGAAAGTTTGAAAAAGTATGTTTCTTCTTTTAGTTTTTCAATGGGCTTTTTGTGGATTGGGCAACATCCGTCTTCTAGATCTTTTTCGGTGTAGTATGCTTCGCATCCTGTACAGTAAAGTCCTTCGTATTCCCCCTTGTAAATATCTCCGTTGTCAAAACATTTTTGTAAAATTTCTTGAACTATTTTCTCGTGGTCTTTATCGGTTGTTCTAATGAACCTATCGTATTTTATGTTTAGTTTTTCCCATGCGTCTTTGAATTTTGGAATTAAATCGTCAGTAAATTCCTTTGGGCTCTTGCCTGCTGCTTCTGCAGTGTCTGCAATTTTTTTCCCGTGATCGTCGGTTCCGGTTAGAAAAAATACGTCTTTTCCTTGAAGCTTGTTCCACCTCGCGATTATATCTGCCGCTATGGTTGTGTAAGCGTGCCCGATATGTGGTATGTCATTTGGATAGTATATCGGCGTTGTCACATAAAATTTTTCTACCATACTTATAATGAGAGAGTTAGATTAATAAGTTTAACGATAAAGTAATTATAATAATGCGCGGACCTCGGCAGTGAACTGCATACCTCTTCGAGCTAAATTGAACCAGGATCTCAAGCTTGGGAAGCTCACATACAAACCATTATACTATCCACGCACGCCGATTCGATGATAGGTATGTTTTTATATTCTTCTGACTAGTTTTTTTTATGGTGAAAAAAGGGAGTGTTGTTGGGGTTGAACATCCGATTGTTCAAAAGAAAATTAATGAAAGTTTAGAATTAAGTGTTCGCGAGGGTTCGATGGCTTCGGTATCATCAAGTTTTGGATTGTCTTATCTTTCTCCATTTGCTCTACTTTTAAATGCGACCGCGGCACAAATGGGAATTTTATATGCAATTATCGGTCTACTTCCGAGTATTGTTCAGCTTAAAGCTTCGGAATTTATTAGGAGATTTTCTCGGAAAAAAATTGTTCTTTGGGGAGTTATGATTCAGGTTCTTCTTTGGATCCCGATTATATTAACGGGTGTTTTGTTTTATATGGGCGTCCCTCATATGATTTGGGTTCTGATTACACTCGTTGGTTTATTCTATGCCTTTAGTGCGGTTAATCAGCCCGCATGGTTTTCTTGGATGGGTTCGTTGGTTCCCGAAGAGAAACGTGGAAAATACTTTGCGCAAAGAAACCGGATGGCGGGTTTTTCTGGTGTGGTAGCTATGATTATTGGTGCAATTATTTTAGATACTACAAAAAGTATAGGTATTGCTAATGGAAATATTCTGGGCTATACTCTTTTAGGATTTGGAATTTTATTTGTTTTTGCAGCATCAATACGATTCAGATCCTTAACTCTTTTGACAAAGCAATACGAGCCAAGATTAAAAGTTCGAAAGAAGGACGGGTTTTCGTTTTGGCAATTTTTAAAAATGGCTCCATCAACTCCATTCGGAAGATTTACATTATTTAGAGGAATTCTAAGTATCGGCGTGGGAATTTCTGGTCCATTTTGGGCAGTTTATATGTTGAGAGATTTGGGGTTCTCGTATATGTGGTTTATGGGCATAACAGTTTCTCAGATTATGTTTCAGTTAGTATTTTTGCCATTACTTGGAAAATTTTCTGACAGGTTTGGAAATGTTAAGTTGATGAGAGTTTGCTCTTGGTTAATTGTCATGATGCCGTTGCTGTGGATGGGTTCCGTTTTTATAAGTTCCGATTTGGGCGTTAAAATTTATCTTTTACTTGCGCCTTCGATGGTTGGCGGATTTGCTTGGGCGGGTTATAATCTTGCGACAAATAACTATGTTTATGATGCAGTGCGTCAAAGAAAAAGAGGTTTCGGAGTTGCCTATATGAATCTTATCGTCGGTGTTGGTACATTTATTGGAGCATGTATCGGCTCTATGGTAGCATGGATTGGAATTTCTTTTATGAATACAATATTATTCATCTTTTTAATTTCTGGAATTTGGAGATTTTTTGTGGCGGTTTTTGGCGTCAGATATTTGAAAGAGGTTCGACATGTTAAGAAATTTTCATCTCATTATTTAATTAAAGAATTCAGGCCCGCGCAAGGTATTGTACACGAGGTTCATTATTTAGAACATATTGTTAAGAAGGTAGAGCATTATATTTAAATAGAATGAAATCGTTGGTAAAGAATGTTTAAAAGAAAATGTCCGTCGTGTGCGAAAAAAATCGAGCGTCAATTTAGTTATTGTCCGCATTGTGGGGTTTCGTTTAAGGTGAAACAGGAGCAAAATGATTTTGGAATGTTAGGAATAGATGATTCTGGCGAGAGGACGCAGGAGGAATTAAAACTTCCATTTGGGGTTGAAAAGATTATGAATTCTTTGGTTAAACAATTAGAGAAGCAAATGGATGGTGTTAATTTTGGGAATAATCAGGGAATGCCAAAGGGAATTAAGATTCAGATTGCGAGGGGCAACCCACAAATGGGACAGATGATTTATGGAATACCGCAGAAGAAAAAAATATTGCATAGTGTTTCAGACGAGGAGTCTAAAAGGCGGATGGGTCTGCCTAGTGTCGAGGTTGAGTCTAAAATTCGGAGGATTGCGGATACGATTGTTTATGAAATTGAAGCGCCTGGGATTCAGAAAAAAGAGGATGTCGTTTTGACAGAATTGGCAACTGGACTGGAAATTAAAGCGTATTCTAAGGATAAGTGTTATGTGAAATTTATTCCGCTAAAGGTCGAGGTGATTAGATATCATATCGAGAAAGAGAGAGTAATTGTTGAGTTGAGAGGTTAGGGTTAGTTTTATAAATTGAATTTTCGGTTAGTATTTATATGAGCCCGTGGCGCAGCCAGGTAGCGCGCTGCTCTGATAAGGCAGAGGTCCTGTGTTCAAATCACAGCGGGCTCATTTGGATTTGAATACAGGACAGTCCTGTGCGAGAAAAACGCTTTGAAAAATTATGTATCTGATTTTTTATTTATAATTTTGAGATGCATTTTTTGAGTAGAATCACAGCGGGCTCATTGGATTTGAACAGTGTTCAATACCCGCTTCGCAGATTTCATCTGCTCGGGGGCAGGCTCATCACAGCGGGCTCATTGGATTTGAAGACAGGACAGTCCCATACAAATATTTTTAACTTTAAATTAGATATAGAATTTCATGGATAAACAATTTTATCTCGATTGGAGTAAACATAAACTATGGGGGTTAGAAGATAGAAGAAGTAGGCAGGCGGTTGATGCAATAATTCGTGGCGTTAGGATGAAGGATGAGTTCCCACCTGTTTTTGTTTATCAAATTAGCGAACTGGAATTTTCAATTGTTGGCGCATCTTATACGGATACTACCGTTGGGCGTAAAAAAGATGGGGGTCATACCAGGGCAAGAGGACATAATTTAATTATTACTCCGCTACTTTGCCAAATAGAAAAAAACAGACCAGATGTTCTGCCCGGTTATCTTGACCCATATGGGACTATTAATATTTCTGAAATTGTTTTGATAGATGAT
>JBDRJI010000051.1:0-4497 GCA_043815105.1 archaeon | reverse complement strand
GTATCCTTTTTCTTCTAGTAGATGAACAAAAATTCTAAAGCAAGACTTTTCCTTATCTCTTTTATTAAACATCCCGAGACAGTTCGAAAACGCCTGCAGTTCCTCGTTCAAAGCCCGTCCGCGAGAAAAATCCACATTCAGAATCCTTATTTCCTTCAAGTATTCCATGCGAACTAAAAGACAGAAAGCTTTATATACCTGTTGATTTAAAGTAAACATGTTGACCTTAGCTCAACATAATTAATATGACAGAGAAAAAGAAAGAAAAAGTGAAGAATGACGAATGCTTTGAGCAAATGCAAAGGTTACAGGCAGAGTTTGAAAATTTCAGAAAAAGGACAGAAAAAGAAAGACAGGCAATCTTTCTAAATGCCAACGAAGATTTAATTGTCAAATTGCTGGGAATTTTGGACAATTTCGAATTAGCCCTGAAACACATAGACGACAAAGGAATAAACATGATTTATTCAGAGTTATACACGATTTTAGAAAACGAGGGACTAAAGCCAATCAAAGCAGAAGGGAAATTTGACCCAAGAATTCACGAAGCTTTAATCCAGGAAGAAGGAGAGGAAGATGAAAAAATAATCGAAGAATTTCAAAAAGGCTACATGTTAAACGATAAAGTTATAAGGCATTCAAAGGTTAAAATAACTAAAATGGTGGGAAAAAATGAGTAAAATTATAGGAATTGATTTAGGAACGACATTCTCAGCGGTAAGTGTGCTTGAGGGTGGAAAGCCAAAAATTATTCCGAATTCCGAAGGGAACAACACAACTCCAAGTGTAGTTTCAATCAAGGGAGACGAAATTTTGGTGGGAGAAATTGCAAGAAGACAGGCAGTTGCGAATCCGAAAAATACTATTAGAAGTATAAAGAGAATAATGGGGAAGAAGGAAAAAGTCGAGATTGACGGGAAAAAATATAGCCCGGAGCAAATTTCTGCAATGATTCTACAAAAATTAAAGAAGGACGCTGAATCTTATTTGGGTCACGAAATTAAAGACGCGGTGATAACTGTCCCAGCTTATTTTGGAGATGCCCAAAGACAAGCGACAAAAGACGCGGGTGAAATAGCAGGACTAAATGTCAAGCGAATTGTTAACGAGCCTACCGCTGCCGCACTATCCTACGGTCTAGACAAATCTAACGAGCACACAATTTTGGTTTTCGATTTCGGCGGTGGAACTTTCGACGTTTCGGTTTTAGAATTGGGGGACGGAGTATTTGAAGTAAAATCTACCAGCGGAGACAGCAAACTGGGCGGGGACGATATCGACGAAGTTATAATTGATTATTTATCCAAAGAATTCAAAAAAGAAACCGGAGTTGACTTAAGAGAAGATTTAGTTGCTTTACAGCGACTTAAAGACGCATCTGAAAAAGCAAAAATAGAATTAAGTTCGGCTCAGTCTACAAAAATTAACATACCATACATAACCGCAAATGCGTCCGGACCAAAACATTTGGATATTGAATTAACGAGGGCTAAATTCGAGGAAATTTGTTCGCCGATTTTTGAAAGACTTAAAGCGCCAACAAAACAGGCAATTAAGGATTCCAAGCTGGACAAAATTGATAAGATTATTTTAGTTGGAGGAAGCACAAGAATACCAAAAGTTCAGAAAATTATTAAAGAAATAACTGAATTAGAACCTGATAAATCTGTTCATCCCGACGAGGCTGTTTCGCTGGGTGCCGCAATTCAGGGAGGAATTATTGGAGGAGACGTTAGAGATATTTTATTATTGGACGTTACACCACTAACTCTGGGAATTGAAACTCTCGGCGGAATAAAAACTCCCTTGATTGAAAAAAATACTACTATTCCTACAAAGAAAAGTCAGACATTTTCCACCGCTGCTGACAATCAACCAGCTGTAACAATAAATGTTTTACAGGGCGAGAGGGAAATGGCCGCGGACAATAAATCGTTAGGAACTTTTGATTTAGTGGGAATTCCGCCCGCACCTCGAGGCGTGCCTAAAATAGAAGTTACATTTGATATCGACGCTAACGGAATTGTAAATGTTTCCGCCAAAGATTTGGGAACAGGCAAGGAACAAAAAATAACTATTACTGGTGGCTCGGGATTGGATAAGGACGAAATAGAAAAAATGGTTAAAGAATCTGAGAGATTTAAAGAAGAAGACAAGAAAAAGCGGGAGAAAATAGAAGTTAAAAACAACGCAGAATCTCTGGTTTATTCTACCGAAAAAATGTTGGAAGAATATAAAGACAAGGTAGACAAAGAAACTTTAGAAAAAATCAACAAAGAGTTGGACGAGTTGAAAGAACTAATGAAGGAAGACGACGTCGAGAAAATTAAAAATAAATTAAAAGAAGTTCAAAAAATATCTCAGGAAGTAGGCGTTAAAATGTATCAGCAGGCCGCTCAGGAACAGGCATCGAAAGAATCTGGCGAGAAAAAAGATTCGGATGAAAAAGTAGTTGATGCGGAAGTTGTTGACGAAGAATCAGATAAGAAAGAAGGCGAGAGTGGAAAAGACTAAGCTCGGGGTAAAAATAGGTTGAATGAATTATGGCAAAAAAAGATTATTACGAAATTCTGGGAGTTGATAAGGAGGCGAGTAAAGATGTTCTTAAAAAAGCTTACAAAAAATTAGCATTAAAATATCATCCTGACAGAGCATCGGAAGATAAGAAAGAAAAGTACGGAGAAAAATTTAAAGAGATAAGCGAGGCATACGCCACTTTAAACGACGATAAAAAGAGAAAACAATACGACGCTTTTGGACACGACGCTTCTAATCAAGGTTTCGGAGGTCAGGGCTTTGGAGGTTCTGGTAATTTTAGCGGGGACGATATTTCAAATATTTTCAAAGATTTATTTGAAGGCGCGGGTTTCGGCAATTTCGGAGGAGGCTCATTTCGAGGCGGACGGCGCGCGAGAGTGGGAGACGATTTGCAATACGGACTAACGATTGATTTTGAGGAGGCAGTATTTGGATGCGAGAAAGAAGTTGAAATTAGAAAAAATATTTTATGCGACTCGTGCGGAGGAACCGGAGCGAAAGACAAAAAATTGGAAAAATGTCACAAGTGTCATGGAGAGGGAAGAATTACGGTTAATCAGAGAACACCATTCGGCATTTTTCGTCAGGCGACAACTTGCGACGAGTGCGACGGAGAAGGCGAGATTCCGAAACAGAAATGCAGACATTGCAACGGGCAGGGAATCGTCAACGACAGGATTAAAATTAAAATTAAAATTCCTCAGGGCATAGACAACGGTCAGACAATAAGAGTTACAGGAAAAGGAGACTCTATCAAAAACGGACAAAACGGAAATTTATTTATTGTGATCAGTGTCAAACCTCATAAAATTTTCAAGAGAGATGGTGATGATATTTACATGGATTTCCCGATAACATTTTCTCAAGCGACACTGGGTTGTAAGATTTCCATCCCGACACTAACGGGAACTAAAAAAATCAAAATAGCTTCGGGTACAGAGTCCGGAACGATAGTTAGATTAAAGGGTGAGGGAATTAAAAATGTTAATGGTTACAGAACCGGAGACCAGTTTATTAATTTGAAACTGCAAACTCCTAAAAAACTGAACAGGAAACAGAAAAAATTATTTGAAGATTTGGCCAAGTTGGAGGAATAATTACCCAGTCGTACACAAAACTTTCCCATCGGCAATCACAAAAGTATTTTCAAACTGACTAACAGGTGCCTTGCTTTTTTCAATCAGCATCGGATACTCATATAAAATTCCCTGCTTAACCAACATCGCCAAAATAAATTTCAGTTTATTCTCGGTCAGTCCAACTCCAAGTTCTTCATCCCCAACGAGCCACCTCAAACAAAAAGGTCTCGTCACAAAATTCTCCTTAATAAATTTCAAAACCTCACGAGCATCTCTATCACGAACCTGAGCATCCGATTGCAAAACATAAATTCCTCCAAACTGCCCCTCGTAAATTTTTCCGACACCCGTAGTCACAAATGGCTCAATTGCAAAAGCTCCACTCAACTCAGCCCGATTATCATTTTTATAATTAGAAATCGTCAAGCCCGCATGAATCTCGTCCTGTCCCAGCGAATGCCCAGACAAATTTTTAATTATAGAAAAGTTGCTATTATTTTTTTCATTCCATTCCTCAAGCGTATTTTGACAGGCCTCGCCAATCTCACGAACTTCCATACCAACCCGAACTTTTTTCGTCGCTTCTTCTAAAATTTTCTCATTCAATTCTATGATCTCTTTGAATTCTCTACCCTCAGTCAAGTCAACCGAAAAAGCCGTGTCCGCGATATATCCATCAACAGCCACGCCAATATCAACTTTTAAAATTCCCTCGGCGACCGTTTCGTCTCCGGGTGCGGGAGTATAATGTGCCGCAATTTCATTCAAAGATAAATTCACTGGAAATGCCGGCTCGCCTCCGAGCTCAAAAATTTTTGTGTCGATAGCTTCGGCTATTTCGATAAGTTTCATATTGGGTTTGATAATTTCTTTCGCAAAT
>JBDRJI010000050.1:0-3737 GCA_043815105.1 archaeon | reverse complement strand
TTTAAACAAATAAAATAAAGCACATATTAAAATATATGTATCCTGAATTAATATTACAAAATTATAATCTTTCCAATAACATCCTGAGCTAAACAATTATAAACTTCATAAGCCAAGATTATATATGGCAGAGCAACAAGAAGGTGGCGACCAAGTTCAATTTCTTTTAGCAGATTTTAACACGAGACTAAGAGACATAGACGAACGAAATAAATTGATCAGAGAGCGTGTTCTACTTTTGGGCAAAAATCTAATTTCATCGAGACAAGATATTGAAGATGAACTTGGGGAAATAAAAAAAGACAACCAGGAAATAAAAAAAGATTTAGAAAAAATCAAAAAAATTTCTAATAGTCTATTAGCTGAGTTCAATAAATTTGTAAAGAGAGAAGAAATAATTCTAGTAGAAAGAATGCTTAAAGATTTCCAGCCCCTCGAATTTATGCGAAGAAAAGACGTAGAAGAATTAATAGAAAATAAACTACGATTAGAAACAGACCAATCGACGCCTAAGAAACAAATAAAAACTAAGAAAACTACAAACTAAGATGGGAACTTTAGATAAGGTAATACAAATGCAACAACAAGGAATATCTGATACAGAAATATATACACAATTACAAAACGAGGGCGTTTCCCCAACCGAAATTAATGACTCTTTGAATCAAGCCAGAATCAAAAACGCAGTCTCTCCTCCAGAAAATACACCTCAAGAACAAGCCCCACAAGAGATGCAAGCATCTATTACAAGCACTCCTTTTAAGCAACCCACGACACAACAAGCTCCTGCTCAACCTATGGCTCGAGAAATTCCAGCCCAACCCGTTACAACACCACAAACACCATCTCCAGAAATCTACCCCCCACAAGAACAATATCAAGAAACTCAGTCACAAGATAATTATTATCAAGAAACCCCACAAGCATACTCTCAGCAAGACTACTACGCGCCCCAGGCTGGACAAATAGATAGCGAAACAATTTCCGAAATAGCCGAACAAGTCGTAACAGAAAAACTTAACGAATATAAAAATAAAATTGGGGACATCGCATCTTTCAGAAACACAATTCAGGATAAAGTAGACGATATCGACGACCGACTAAAAAGAATAGAAAATAATATTGACAAACTACAGCAGGCAATCGTCGGAAAAATCGGCGAATTCGGAGAAACCAGTGCTATGATACACAAAGACCTCGACAATCTACACGGCACCGTCTCAAAACTAATGAACCCTCTGATTGATAACTATAACGAACTGAAAAAAATGGCTAAGTAAAAAATAAAAAGAGAGAAGGATTGCCCCTCTCATTAAAAAAGTTCTATTAGATTTTTTATTCTATGCTGAAGTAACTTGCTCCAAACTAGCACTCTTTCCAGGAAAGTCTTTTAACATCTGATATGTGCTATTTTTTCCAACTAAAAGCATATTGTCTTCTACACCCGATTTAAAAAATTTTTTATATTTTGGATCATTCTCACTTTCAAAGCTCTTAAAATCAACTCTTAACGTTGAAATTTCATTTGTTTCTCTATCTTTATATTTTATAAACGTTGAAGTAGGACAACATACAGGACATGTGTACCCCCCAAGTTCTAAAACTTCTATCTCTCCTATATCTCTTCCTAGAAAAAATTCCAAGGATCTTTGCTCAAATGGAAGCAATTCCTTTGTTCCCATCTTAAAAGTAATAGCGTTATCATATGTCCCACACCTTACTCGACTTAAATGATATTTTTTGTTCTCTCCACCAACTCGTATATCAACAATTTCTCTATTCTGATGTATCTCCCTAAGAAACTTACCATATTGATTTCCATTTTCCATTATATTTTAACCTCCTTTCATTTCTTTGAGTTTCAACTAAGCTACCCATTCTCGTTTGTATTTTATTTCTGTTTCCCATTTTATTGTCTCAACACTCCTACTTTGATTATTTTCGCGAACATAGTTCCGACCATAACTGCGGGAATTGTAGCCAAAACTAACTTCATCGTAGCTCCAATCGCAAGACCTAAAATTGCCAACTCTATTACTTTTTTCACGCCTTCCTCTATACCTTTGACAAATAGTCTCCCCCAGCTTATTTTCTTCGTTTGTATTTTATTTTTGTTTCCCATTTTATTCCCCTAAAGTGTATCCACTTTATAGTAGTTAATAGGATAATTAGTACATAAAACTTCTTATACAATTTTCTACAAAAAACACAAGATTTATAAAGAAATTGTAACTATTATAAAATATGGGATTAAAACTAAATTTAAAAGACAAAAAGCTCCTATACGAACTAGATATAAATTCGCGACAGCCTTGCTCCCAAATAGCTAAAAAAATCGGACTATCAACAGAAGTCGTTAATTACAAACTCAAAAAACTAGAAGAGAATAATATTATAACAAACTATCAAACCATAATAAATCTATCAAAACTAAATATTCTGATTTTCAAAATTTGCCTATCTCTCCAATATCTGAAGGTTTCAAAATTTCAGGAGATTATTGAAAAACTCAAAAAAAATAATTCAATTAAGTGGATAGTCTCTTGCAATGGAAGGTGGGATTTAATAATTACTTCAGAAACAGATTCAATTGAAAATATTGCTACCTTAAAAGATGAAATTCTAAGTCATTTTAAAAATAAAATAAACAAAAAGGCGATGTCCATTGTCGTCGAGGCACAAAACTATAATAGAGATTATCTAATTGATGACAAAACTTTAATTAAAAAATCAAGAATGATTATGAAAGGAGAGTGTAGAAGCAGGTGACATATGTCACCCCCTAAAACAATAACTCAAAGTCAGTGTAAATTTCATCCGGTGTTTTGTTTCCTAAGCTCATATGGGGCCTGAAATGATTATAATTCATCCTCCAAAGTTCAACATCGCCATTGCAAAACTTAAACTCTCTTTTGAAAGTCTGGAACATTCTCTCTACCTTTCCTTGAGTTGTTGGACTGTGTACGGTGCCTCTGATGTGATTAATCCCTCTGACCTTCAACTTCCTATCAAATTTTGAATGTTTGCTTTTCAGCCCGTAGGCTGAACCATTATCTGTTAAAATTTGTTTTGGTTTCCCATAGATTTTTATTAATCTATCAATTAAATTTACTACAACGTCTGTTGTAACCACATTAGTTACTGCGAAAGCTAGACTCTTTCTTGAGCAATCATCGACGACAGAAATAACCCATTTATCTTGAATCTTCTGCTGACTATGATCTATTTGCCAAAGAGAATTCGGATGTTTTCTTTGAAAACGTATATATTTAATTCTCTTTTTCTTTCTTTTTGTAGGTTCTGTGTGTTTGTTTTCATGAAGAATTTTATTGATTGACCAATGGCTAAGATTCACAAAATTCTCAATCTTCTCGGCTCCATATCCAGTCTTAGTTCTTACGGAGATTACTTTTGCAATTAATTCGGGAGTAATTTTTCTGTGAATTGTCTTGGGTTTTCTTGATTTATCTTTCAAATCCCAAGCATCATTTTTGTCTAATCTAAGCATCCATCTTTTCAAAGTTCTATTAGTTACTTCGAATTTATATTTCATAAAAAGTATCTTTCTACATTGATTGTATGAATGTCCTTTCAGCTTGAGCTTGAAAAATTCTTTTCTGATAAGTTCTTTTTCCATAAAAAGAACCCAAAATCACTGCAGAACTAATTTTCGGTACTGGTGACATATGTCACCTGATTGCACAGATTATGAAAGGAGAGAAACCTTTAAAAATTGA
>JBDRJI010000049.1:0-3021 GCA_043815105.1 archaeon | reverse complement strand
TCATTTCTTCAGCTATCTCTTCGGGTGATGGTTCTCGAGCTAACTCTTGATAAAGTTTCTCATGACTTTTAAAGAGTCTGGTTGCCGTATCTTGAATGTGAACTGGCAATCTAATGGTCGAATCAGTGTCTTGGATTGCTCGATTTGTAGTTTTAAGAATCCACCAAGTAGCATAGGTTGAAAATCTATAACCTAGCCTCCAATCGAATTTATCTAGAGCCTTCATTAATCCAATAACGCCTTCTTGTTCTAAATCTCTAAACTCTAAGCCATTTAATCGACGAATACCCTTGATTATTATAGCCCGAAAAGAAACTAGCCTCAGGTTTGATTCTATAATGATATCCCTTATCAATGAGTTACTTGAGTCCTTTTCGAGTTGTTGGAATAATTCTTTTTCCTGCTTTGGAGAAAGAATTGGACGATTTTCTTGTAAAAGTTCAAATAATAACACCTGGCCCTCCTTTCTTAATGTTTTATACATAATACCACTATCTTTTTAAATTATAAAATCTCCATCAATTAAACCATTGTCGCCAAGGAGATGGTTTTTTGGCAGAGCAAATAGAAATGTATAGATTTGACAAGGTTTTACGTATATTATATAATGAAAATGTATAGTTTTATAATAAACAGGAACATGGATTCAGGATTATTAACAATCAATAAAACAGCTAAACTGCTGGGAATCTCTATTCAAACCTTGCGTCGTTGGGATGATTCTGGCAAATTATCTCCAGTTCGCAGAAAAACTGCCGAGCATAGGCATTATTTGAGGAGTGATGTTGAGAATTTTATAAGGGATAATGGAAAAGATTTAGACTTATTTAAACTTGCGCGGAATTGGGAGATGGATAATCTGGGGGTTGAACCGTTTTCCGATTTTTATTGTAAAGATGTTTCTGTTTTTCAAGCGCGGTTAACGAGATTGGAAAATGAATTAGGTACGATAAAAAGATTAAATAGAATATTTCCTTTACTTTCGGCTATTGCTGGCGAAATTGGAAACAATTCCTTTGATCACAATCTAGGCAATTGGCTGGATATTTCAGGAATATTTTTCGCTTGGGATACAAGCAAGGGAAAAATTGTTTTAGCTGATCGCGGGCAAGGAGTTCTTGCCACTTTAAAAAAGGTTAAACCTGAATTGGAGAACCATCAAGATGCTTTAAGAATTGCTTTTACTGAAATTATTTCCGGTCGCGCTCCAGAATACAGGGGAAACGGATTGAAGTTCGTTAAAGAGGTTGTATTTGAGAACAAAATCAGTCTATTTTTTCAGACAGGAGACGCTCAGCTTACAATTAAAAAAAATGATTCTGATATTGGAATTAAAAAAGTATCTATTAGCCTGCGCGGATGTCTTGCACTAATTGAATTTTAAGATAAATTTTATGACAATTTTTTTAAAAAAATTCGGAACAACTCTTAATAGCCGGCAATTCGGCAAAGAAGCTTTTGCCGCTTTCAGTTCCTCCTTAAGGGATGTAAAAGATGATGAAAAAATTATAGTAGACTTTGATGGAGTTGTGACTTTCACGCCTTCTTGGGGCGATGAGTTTTTGGGCCCTTTATTCAATAGATTTGACGAACGATTAGTATTGAAAAATACCGAGAATCTTTCGGTTCAAGCAACGCTTAAGTTGTTGGGGAAAATTTACGGAAGAAATTTTACAACAGAAACAAATCTTTAACTCAAAATAATGAAAATATGACGGAATTTTCCAAATGAAAATATTAAAAGCAGAATTTACTAAAGGTGTTATTGGGGATGATTATAGCTTGGGGGGTAATCTTCCGCACGTCGCTTTTTTTGGTCGTTCCAATGTGGGGAAATCAAGCGTAATCAATTCTTTAGTCGGTAAAAAAGACCTTGTCAAAACGAGCAAGCTACCAGGAAAAACACGTGAAGCGAATTTTTTCCGCATCAATGGTTCTTTCTATTTTGTGGATTTTCCAGGGTATGGATATGCGAAGTGTTCAATTCTGGAGCGTAATAAAATGATTAAAAGGATTCTTTGGTATATAAAGTTTTCTAATGTGAAGCCTAAAGCAGTTTTTTTGATTGTTGATGCTAACGTCGGTTTGACTGACCTTGATTTAGAAATGATAAAAAATCTTAAGGAAAATAACCATCAAATTGTTATTATCGCAAATAAAATTGATAAATTAGCCAAAGGCGCTGTAGAGAAACAGTTTTCGTTAATCGCTGAAGAGGCGCGAGATATACCGGTTTTAAGATATTCTGCAAAAACGAACGAAGGGAAAGACGAATTGACTAAAAAGATTGAGAGTTTTGTAATATAGCAATATACAAGCGTTGATATTATCGCTGATTCGCTATTTTGCTTGACAAAGAGTTTGTTTTATAATATAATATTAGAGTAATTAAATCTCATAGCATTATTCAAAAATCTACGAGACCAAATGGTCTTTTTTTCTTTGAAAAATCAGAACATTTTAAAAAACAAATATAAGAACCTGCTCGCAAGAATGCTCGCAGAACCTTGTAATTTTTCACTAACATTCAAAATTATGAACAAAAGAAGTTTTAATAACAAAAATTCAAACAGATATTATTTTCAATCCCACCGTAAAAGTGCGGGTTCTTCGGGTTTTGGTCAGAGGAAGCAGTTTGGCCAGTCTGGAAGGGGAATAGACCCTGCCAAGTTTGTCAATAAAGCGATTATGGGCGATGATGTTGAAAATTTTATACCTGAGCATAGATTTCAGGATTTTAAAATTGATCAGCGATTAGTATCAACTATTGCAAGAAAAGGCTACGAAATACCTACGCCGATTCAAGATAAAATTATTAAGCATATCATTAACGGTTTTGATGTTGTGGGCATTGCCGATACTGGAACAGGAAAGACAGCTGCTTTTCTTTTTCCGATCATTAACAAAATTTTGCAAAATCCAATGGAGCAAGCTTTAATTGTTGCTCCGACCAGAGAACTTGCTATTCAGATTGATCGGGAATTTAAAACATTCACAGTAGGAATGAGAATCTTTTCCGTT
>JBDRJI010000048.1:0-2154 GCA_043815105.1 archaeon | reverse complement strand
TTCGGCATCTCAATCCGAGACCGAAAGAAAAAGTAATAATTTTACCTAAACATTTTTAAGCCAACTAAAATTCCTTACCCTATGTTAAAAGAAGTTGATATATTTGCAAAAGAATTTTTAGAATTTGCCAAAGACAAACCAATAAGAATTATAAGCCACCACGACACAGATGGCATTACCTCCGCAGCAATCCTAGCAAAAACATTCAAGCGTCTCGATAAAAAATTCACAATTCAAATAGTAAAAGGTCTCGAGGAAAGCACTATAGTTGAAGAACTAAAACGACAACCAAAAGAAGTTATAATATTCTCCGACCTTGCATCGGGGAGCCTAAACTACTTCCAAAATCTAACCGAACCAATTTTTATCATAGACCATCACGAGATAGATAAATCAAAACTAAACGACAAAATAAAAATCATCAATCCTCATCTAACAGACTCTCCGAAAAACAACGAAACAACGGGAGCAGGAATCTGCTATCTATTCTCGAAGGCAATATCACAAAACAACCAAGATATATCCTCTCTTGCAATAATCGGAATGATTGGAGACCGACACGAAACAAATATATCAAAAATAAATCAGCAAATAGTCAAAGACTCCCACGATCTCGAAATAAAAAAGGGACTTGTAATATACCCTGCGACAAGACCACTAAGACGAGCGCTAGAATGGTCAACATCGCCATATATCCCAGGAGTTACAGGAAACGGACCGGGCACCATGGAACTTCTACGAGAAACCGGAATTCAATACGACAAATCACTCCTTGACCTCAGCGACGACGAAATGTCAAAACTAATAACCGCGGTAATGATACGACGAGCTCAACACAATAAAGTAGAAGATATATTAGGAAATCTATATATCTTGAAATTCTTCAACACCAAAGAAGACGTCAGAGAAATATCAACTTTAATTAACGCATGTTCCCGTCTTGGATTCAGCGACATCGCAATTTCATACTGCCTAGAAAACGAAAAGGCAAAAAAACAAGCACTAGATATTTACACTAAATACAAACAAGAATTAGTTTCAGGATTAAAAGTCGCAGAAAAAATGCACAAAATTAAAGGCAAGGGATTTGTAATCCTAAACGCAAAAGACCAAATTAAAGATGTAATTATTGGGACAATATGCTCGATGCTCTCATCATCTCCAACCTACACAGAAGGAACAGTTCTAATCGGAATGGCATACAACGAAGATAAAATCAAAATCTCGGCACGAATAGTCGGACACGAAGGACGAAACCTCAAAGAAATTCTTGAAAAAACCATCATAACTTTCAAAGACAAAAACCCAGAATCAATGGCAGAAGTCGGCGGCCATAATTTCGCAGCGGGTTGTTTGATCGAAAAAGAAAAAGAATCGTCATTTATTCACGTCTTAAAAAAAGAACTCGAAGTTGAAATTGTAAAGATTTAAAAACCAAAATCCGCATCTAATTCTATGGAAAAAAAAGGAAAATTCATCAGAGTAAAATGCTCAAAATGCAAAGCAATCCAAACTATTTTCGGAAAAGCATCTACAAAAGTTAGATGCCTAGAATGTAATACAGTCCTAGCTATACCTGCAGGTGGCAAAGCAAAAATTCGCTCACGCGTCGAAGAGGTCTTATAAGTAAATTAACTCTAAAAAAAGAAACCATGGAAGAAGGAGATTTAGTATTATGCAAAGTCGAGAAAGTAACTAACACAATCACGTCCGTGACTCTACAAAACGGACAAGAAGGCATCATAGTTTCATCCGAAATCGCACCAGGTCGAATAAAACTAATGCGACAGTATGTCGTACCGAATAAACAAATTGTATGTAAAATATTAAAAATTGACGGCAACAATATTAATTTATCTCTACGACGAGTTAGTTCAAAAGAGAAAAAAGAAGTTCTACAATCGTTCAAACAATCTCAAGCAATAGACACCGCATTCAAACAAATTCTTGGAGATGAAGAAGAGGCGGTTAAAGAAAAAATCTTAAAGGATTTCACCGACCTGACAGAATTCATTAACTCCGCACAAAAAGATGAATCCCTCATCTCAAAATATATTCCAAAAGATAAACAAAATGTAATCAAAAAAATCACGGAAAAGAAAATAAAAAATGCCGAGTTAAAACAAAATATAAAAATTAAATGCATAGAAAGCG
>JBDRJI010000047.1:0-3287 GCA_043815105.1 archaeon | reverse complement strand
AAAGATAAAATAACAACCGTCTTTGAAAAAACAATCACTAAGTTTGGAACTGGTGCAAAAATTGATGCACCGAAAGAGTTTCTTGGAAAAAGAGTTTATGTAATGATCCGAGAAGATTGAATTAATTTATACGCAAGACCGGAGTTTCTAGTAATCTTAAATATTCATGTGACATAATCTATTTTGTAACATAATCTATTTAAGTTTTATTGTGATTAATCATTCAACTTTTTATATCCAAGCCAAATTAAAATCGCCAAAGAAATTCCGAGAATTAGTGTTCGCCAGATGTCTGACAAATTTCCCCAGTATCTTATTGTTCCGTAGAAAATCATAATTACTCCTCCGCCCATCAATCCTCCGGAAACAGCTTCGATAGCCAAAAAGAATCCAATAACTAAAATACTAATTCCAATAATTAGATTAGCGAAAAATACATTTCTTTCGTAAATATTACTTGTATCTTCAAATTCTGTTCTGCATGTAAAGTCTTTGTCGCAGTAGTCATTTATTCCGACAGGCTCACTAATTGGTTTTGGAACTCTAACTTCTTCTTCATAATTTATCCATTTTCCGCCGATGGCTTCGCATTCCGTCGAGGAATTTATCGTTATGTAGCTGTTATTACAATAGTCTTCGTATTCTGGAGCGGGATAAACAGATTGAATTGCGTAAACGAAAAAGAAAACTGAAATCAGGGCGATTGCGACGCTCAGAATCACCGACTTCATCAAGAAACCTTTTTTGGCCATAATAATATATGGTTTTAATCTTTTTAATTCTTTCTAATTAAATAAATTTCAGTGTCGTTCCAAACCTTAATCCCAAAATCAATTCCGACATCGTCTCCTTTTTTCGCGACCTTTACACTTGCTCCGTCTAATTCAATGCTTTTAACGACGGTCCTTTTGATTGCTTCGTTTTTTCTAATTAGATAAACTTCGTCTCCAACTTTTAATTTTCCAGCATTTATTTTGACTGATGCTACTTTAGGTTTTGGCCAGTATTTATACGCCTTCCCGATAAATTCTTTTCGTTCACTCTGTTCTCCGTTATCATTAAATGAAAAATCATCTGCCGTCGGCATTTTCAAATAAAATCCAGAACTAAATCCCCTATTATATACTTTCTTTAGTCTCTCAAGCCCGGCGAGGATTTCAGTTCTGCCTAATTTTTTATCTAACGCTTTCCGGTATTCTGATACAACCGTGTAAACATATTCTGGACTACGGTTTCGTCCTTCGATTTTAAAACTGGTGATTCCTGCCTTTTTCATCTTGTCAATAAATGGCAGGGTGCATAAATCTTTGGCGGACATCACTTGACTATTTTCTAATTTTAATTCATTTCCTGCGTCGTCTTTAATATTCCAAGACCAGCGACAGAGCTGTGCACATTTTCCTCGGTTTGCCGAGAGTCCGTGGGTATACTGAGACATGAAACATCGACCGGAGACAGCGACGCACATCGCCCCGTGGCAGAAGCATTCAACATTTATATCTTTCGAGATTTTTTTAATTTGTTTCAAATTTAATTCTCTTGCTAAAACAATTCTCTCGGCTCCAAGTTTTTTGTAAAATTTCGCGGCTACAGAATTTGAAATCGATGCTTGAGTGGAAACGTGGAAAGGTATTTTGTGTTTTCGACATAATTCAATCACTGACATATCCCAGCAAATAATTGCGTCGATCAGACCTTTCGCTTTTTTAATAATTTGTTCAACTTTTTTTAGTTCGTTCTCGTACATCACAATATTTAAAGTCAAATACATATTGACATTTCTATTTGATGAATCGCATATTTTTCGGATTTTTTTAAAGTCACGAACACTGAAATTTTTCGCTGATTCCCTCATGTTAAATCCTTTGACCCCAAAATAAATTGCGTCGGCTCCGGCTTCAATCGCAGTGTGTAAATTTTTAAAATCTCCGATGGGTGCTAAAAGTTCGTATTTTTGTTTCATGAAATAATAATGTGGGAGTGTATTTTAAAGATTTGCAATTAAAGAATCAAAAACTCTTTGGGTAGTATTTTTTTGATACATCAAATGCATTTGTTCTTTGACAAGTTTTGCAAAATCTACAGGATTGTTTAAATTAACTTCATCAATATCGCTTAATTCATGAACACATCCAGAATTCTTTGGCGAACCCTTTTTTCTATATTTAAAAGAATAAGTTTTTAATTCTTCTAAAAAACTAATTCTGTAATTATTTCTTTCATCAGCAGGACGATTATTGATTATATAATTTACCAAATTAGCATAGTTTCTTCCAAATTTTCCACCTCGAGTTTCTTTTTTCATTCAAGTTCGAAAATAAATTTACTTAAATAGATTTCTGTCGCAATTTCAAAGTTACAAAAGTTTATAAATATCAAAATTATAGAATATTATGGAAAAATCAGTTAAACAGATTGAAAAAAACGTTTCCGCAAGTTTTGGTTACGTGAAGAAAGATATGTTGATGTTGAATGATGCGTTCTCGGATATACACGATAAAATTCAGCATTTGTCTATAAATCACGCCACACTTCTCGAGGAAATTGGAAGACTTAGAAGTGAGTTGGCAAAAATAACTGTGAAGAAAGCTCCTGTTAGAAAGTCTATAAAGAAAAAGAAGTAAGCAAAAGTCTTTTAAAGCAATTCTGCAATTAATTTCAAAGCCTCAATAGTATAATGGTTAGTACATGGCCCTGTCGCGGCCAAGACCCGGGTTCAATCCCCGGTTGGGGCGTGGTCTCATCTTGGCACCGACGAGAGCAGTCGGCTTAAAAAATCCTTAATTATCCTATTTTTATCCTATTTCTATTTAACTAAAACTCTCGTGGAGGATTTATGAAGAAAGATCCTTACAAACACGAAGAGAAATATAATCAATGGAAAGAGATCGTCAAAGGAGTAATTCCTGGAATTTCAAAAATTAATTCTGATATGATTATGAGTTATTTGCTCGATATGGAATATGGGCTTAATGTTGCTAGCAGTAGTAAGAAGGGTGGAAGAAGTTATATTCGTTTGAATAATCTGAGACAAAGAATTACATTCTTAATTAAGCAATTTGAAGAGAGATATAATAAAACAGATATTACAGAGATTACCGAAAGAGAGTTGCATGATTATTTTATTGGCATGAAGAATGGAACCGTTAAAAGGCAAGATGGTGGAATCTATCAATCTCCCGTCGATTATATTAAAGTCGTGAAAGCATTTTGGCATTGGCATCAAAAAGTCAATAGAAAAAAGGGCATTAAAGTTGAAGATATAACTGTTGATTTAGATACTAGCA
>JBDRJI010000046.1:0-3135 GCA_043815105.1 archaeon | reverse complement strand
CCAACAAACCTAATCGGCAAACTAATCTTGTCCAACGGATAAATTCCAATCGCCACCTTCCGTCTTTTTCGACCGAGCGAATTATGCAACTTTTCCTGAATATCAATAATCTCTTTAATCTTCTCCTCGTCAAATTTCATCCCACGAACAATAACGCAGACCGTGTGCGGACGAACAATTTTCACCGACTTGTCAATTGTAACAATATAATTTTTCTCTGGTGGATTTATTTTAAAACTCGCCACCTTCCCCTTGCCACAAAACTGATTAACCGCCCTCGCAAAATTTCCCATCGACAACAAATCGGGTCTATTTGGAAAAACCTCAACCGAAACTTCAGAGTCAGTTACCTCCTCAATCGGTGTCCCCATGTCAGTAATTTTCTTCTCCAACTCTGCCGTAATTTTTCCAATTCTCTTTTCAAGTTCTTTTCTATTTAGTGTTAGTATTGTCATTTCAAGATAAAACTTTAATTTTATTTAATTTAATTAATATTGCTCCTTTGCATGGCTCTCCCTTATTGATAGGATTTTTTTTAATAAAATCAACCCACTTACCTTCATTAAAATATTCCGCGACTCCCTTGAGTTCATAGCCAACGCAATTTTCTTCCCAATTTCTAGCCCAAACAACGAGCGCCACATTGGGATTGACTTTTATGTTATTTATAGTTTCAATGAGATAATTATCAGAAACAACAAGCTGATTTTCCGAGACTACTTTGACATAACCCACCGCAATATTATGGGGATTCCCATCTCTATCTATACTCGCAAAACCTAAAGCGTTATTTTCAATTATATTTTTTATCCCTTCATTTATTTGTGTCATTTTTTGTAAGCGTTTTTTCTATGTTTAATTGAATGAAGGAATTCGGCTTCAACATCTTCCTGAGAAACAAAATCACTTCTGGGTCTTTGCCTCGACCTCTCAATCTCGGCAACAACCTCATCGGAAAGCTCCAAGTTGTCTTCCAAAATTTCATCTATTCTTTCAGTATCGTCAAAATGTCCCTCGCCATGCTTGATAACTATTTTGGCATTTAATCTCTCTCTAAATAAATCCGAGTTATCGAGAGGGACATACCCATCATTGTCTGAAAAAATTGCCAAAAAATTATTAGTATGTGCTTTAACTTTTTCAAAATCAATCGGGGTTTCTATCCAGGGTTTGCCAATCTTTCTATCTTCCTCGTCCTCATAAGCACTCTCCAGCAAATTAAACCAACCCGCCACAAAAATACATCCACCTATTTTTTCGTTTTCGGGCAACTTCTCAAGATATCTTAAAATCGCCTGACATCCAATACTATGTCCCAAGAAAAAGGTCTCTTCGTTCAATCCCACTACATTACTCCTCAAAAATTCTACCCACTCATTAATCTTTGGCTCAGTAGGATTCGGCATTTCAAAGGCCACAAATTCAATCGCCCTTTTTCTACATTCTTCTTTTAACCACGGAAGCCAAGCAGGACTTACCGAATCGCCTGCCCATCCACGCACATAATAAATTTTCATTTTACTTCCTCCAAAATTTCATCTCTCTCAATTTATTTAAATCATTCTTGTTAAGTTCCCGCAAATCATTAATCCGGAAAAACTCCATAATAATTCTATCCATCCCCTGCCCCCAAGCTAAAACCGGAACATGTTTTCCAAACATTGGAATTGTAACCTCGGGTCGAAACATCCCAGCACCACCTAACTCTACCCATTTTTTATGCACTGGATGAAATACATCAATCTCAAGTGAAGGTTCGGTATACGCAAAATACGCCGGTCTAATTCTAATTTTTTCATAACCCATTTTTCTATAAAATTGCTTCAAATATCCAAGCAACTGCCTAAAGTTAGCATTCTCATCGACGACAATTCCTTCAGTCTGAATAAATTCAAAACCATGCGACCAATCCACAGTCTCATTCCGAAAAGCTTTTCCAATCGCAAAATACTTCGCAGGAAACTCTTTTGTTTTCCCAATCTCCCAAAGTTTCTTCATAGAAAGAGAAGTCGTATGCGTTCTCAACAAAACTTTTTTCGCATCTTCTTTATCCCAATTATATTGCCAACCCTTCGACCCGTCGACGCCACCCTCATGCACTTTTTTCACGCTCTCAATTAATTTCTTATCCTCGGGTAATTTCCCAATCAAACCATTCAAATAAAAAGTGTCCTGCATCTCACGAACCGGATGGTCCTGCGCCGTAAACAAACTATCAAAAACCCAGAAGCCAGTCTCGACGCTATTTCCCGACATCTCCTTAAAACCCATCTCTAACCAAATCGACTTAGCATAATCAATCGCCTGATTCACAAAATGTCTTTTCCCTCCATAAATCCTTGGCGCGGGCGAAGTCAAATCATACCGACGAAATTTCTTTCCCTTCCATGTGTTCTGCTTCAAAATTTTCGGAGTCAACGCCTCCAATAAATCCTCATCCAAATTCATCCCCGCAATTTTCCTGCCCATCTCCGTAAGTTTAACTTTCATAGACTTCTCATCTACGACCTCAACAATATCCTTCCTCTCCTTTAAATTCTCCAACGCCAACGCATCCAAATTGCCCGATGAAGATGGAACACCAGTTCCCAATTTAGAGGGTACACTATTACGTGCTGAAATCGCATCAAAATCCATCGGCAATTTTTCCATAAAAACCTCCTCAATCATTTTGTTTATTACATCCTCGGGCTTCGCACTCAAAATCAACCTCCCCTGTTTAATTTCAACCAACGCCTTTTTTCTCAAAGTCCCCAGCGCAATCTTCGCCTCGTTATCGTTCAGACCACAAACATTTTTAATCTCCCCAATCGGAATTATTTTCTTCTCACTTAATTTATTCAACAACGCCCGCTCGGGCAATTCTTTTTTCAAATAATTAATGCCTAAAATGCCTAAAATAACAACCCTCTTTCTGGAACTCTCACTTACAACCAAACCCTTATTTTCTAAAAAACCGATGGCCCTCAAAACCGTCGTCTTATCCAAACCAACTTTGCCAGAAATATCTTCAACGTCCAAAAACTTCTCGCTTAACCTGGGCAAAACACCTCGCTCTATCGGCGACAAAGACTCAATGACCAATTTTTCGTCCATATTAATCAATGAATTGATAGTTTTTAAGTTTTAGTAAAG
>JBDRJI010000045.1:0-2556 GCA_043815105.1 archaeon | reverse complement strand
CAAACAATAAAAAACATCAACAAATTCATTAATCCTGCTACAAGCCAAATCAATCTAAAATTAATAGTAATAATCGCAAGTCCAATAAACCCACCAATAATACGCCCGCTCTTCTCAAAAAGATATCCTTTAGAAATTAATTTAACAACCTTAGATTTCTTTTTGCCAATTTCCAAAGCATCAATCACCCAAGCCGAACCAGCCCCGGTATTGAATGTCCAAGCAACTTCTGAAAGAATCCAAAATCCTGCAACTATCCAAAAACCACTGCTAAAATATATCCCTAAGAAGGCGACACTAAAAAGAAAAAAAGAAATCATCAGAGATTTTTTCCTAGAATCATAATCCGCAACAGCTCCAGTGGGAAACTCGAGGAACATAGCAAAAATACCAGCTACCGCAAAAAGTGTACTGATCAAAACAACATCAAATCCCAAATGGACGAAATAAAGCAAAGCAAGTGCAAGAGTCAAAGCCCGCCTCATCCCGTGAGAAAATTGTATCCCATTCCAAATCGCCTTTGTCTTTGTAGAAAATTTCATTTTAATCTTAACCACTTATTTAACTCCTCGTCAAAACCTTCTTTTCTAATTTCCATAATTTTCTTTACAGATTGTAATCCTATGCTGTCCCATCCAGATTTTCTTATTTCCTCCTCGTCAAGTCCCCATATAACAAATTTAAAAACACCAAAACTTATAGCTTCATACAAATGATTTTTTTCCCAATTGGTAAGTTTTCTTTCGTTATTGTATCCTCTAATAATCTCCGCAAGAAATTCGAAGTTTATTTTATCTTTATCAAAAACACAAACAGCCGTAGTTCCCAAATCATATAACATAAAATCCCTACTTACCTCGTCCCAATCTATAATACTAACTAATTTTTGGTTCTTAAATCGAACATGCTGAGAAGTAAACTCGACGTGGCAAACGGACTTCGGCTGATTTTTCGGAATTCGCAAATTCTTCATTGTCTCTTTTAAATATCTCAAAACTTCTTTATATTTTTTAGGAGCATTTTCGGTTAAGTAAAAATTTTCATCAAGACTTTTTTTAAAAGAATTGTATCCCTGTCCTGTTTTATTTAACGGAAATTTTTTAGCAAGCACATGTAATCTCCCAAGATATTTACCAATTTCATAAGATTCT
Organism: archaeon; assembly: GCA_043815105.1. Classification (GTDB taxonomy): domain Archaea; phylum Nanobdellota; class Nanobdellia; order Pacearchaeales; family GW2011-AR1; genus JAGVXH01. Next base: position 1,405 of record JBDRJI010000045.1, on the reverse strand, counting down.
TTTTTTGTAGCAATATTTTTCTCCTTATAATCCATAAACTCAAAAACAGCAAGGGTTAAATTTTTATATTCGGCGTGGAGTTTATTTGTTATAGAAGAGACTACCCTAACACAGGGGTAGTTTTTCTTTTGCAGATAGTTCAAAAGCCCAAGTCCCTTTAAAATATGATAACGAAATTCCTTAAATTCCTTAGTGTAAATTTTAAGAAAATATTTCCCCTTAGATGTTTCTATTATCAATGAAGGATTGTGAGTGTCTAGTCTTCTTTTTATTGTTTGATAATTTTCCAAATTTCCAATGTTATAATTACTCAAAATTTCTTCAAAATCTTTTTTTGTTAATTTCATATTAACTTCCCCACTTTTTCCAACCCATTCTCCAACTCTCCACTATTGTGAGCATCACTCCCGATTAAAAAAGAAATCCCTATTTTCTTAGCTTCCATTAAAATCTTAGAACTTGGATATTGTTCGCTACAAGGTTTTTTTAATCCGGAGCTATTCAAATCAATTTTCATCTTCATCTTTTTAATTAACTTTAATGTTTTAGAAACTTCTTTCTTATACCATTCTTCATCTCCAGAAAAATATTTTTTATCCTTATTCCAAATTTTAATCAAATCGATATGTGCAACAACGTCAAAGCAGTTCATTTTTATCGCCTTTCTTAAAGATGAATAATACCACCTAACGAGCTTCTTTACGCTCCCAAAATCTTTAATCATTTCCTGAAAACCCTTTTCCGTCCAGTCCAACGGGACATACCCCTTTTTCATTTTAATATAATGCACAGAGATATATCTCAAATCATATTTTCTTCTTATGGCTTCCTTCTTTAGCCACTTCTTATAATCCCCTATCCAATCAAATTCGACATTAACCAAAATTTTTATTTTATCCCTATACTTTTTCTTCAGCTTACATAATTCCGAATAATGTTCATCGGAATAATAAGAATACATCTCGTTAGAAGGATTTCTAAACCCAGCAGGAATATGATAATGGTCTGTAATACCTAAAACCTTAAACTTCTTTTTTATTGCGAGCTTTATCAAATCTCCTGGTTGCAATTTCCCGTCAGAACCAGTTGTATGGGTGTGGTAGTTTGCTTTCATTTTATTAACTCCATCCACTCCTCAAGAGAAATTTTATTAAATGAAAAATATTTATCTAAACAGATTTTTGTCCACAGCCAAAGCTCTTCTTTTTTCAAAGGATGTTTAGCAATCTGGTCATAACACCATGTAGCAGAATGTAATCCCCTATGCTTAATAAAATAATACAAAGCCTTTTTCTCTTCGTTATTTAATTTTATATATTTTTGATACTCCCTAAAAAAAATCTTAATTAAATTCTTATTCACTTTTCTTCGTGTAACAAAATTATGTGCAATAGTAACAGCAACC
>JBDRJI010000044.1:0-3383 GCA_043815105.1 archaeon | reverse complement strand
TCACAGGCCTGATTCCCGGAATCCACATAAACCTCGTTGCTGTTTTGGTTTTATCCATCGCATTTATCTCCCAGCTTCCAATAACAACCCTCCTAATTTTCATAACCGCAATGGCAATCACCCACACCTTTGTAGATTTTATTCCAGCAATATTCCTCGGAGCTCCAGACGAAGACACCGCACTCGGAATTCTTCCCGGACACAAACTACTTCTAAACGGGCAAGGTCACCACGCCCTAAAACTCACTCTTCTCGGCTCGACCATCGCCGTATTCACCTTAATAATCGTCGTACCTGTTTTTATTTTCGCCATGCCAAAAATATATCCCACACTCCAACGAATGATGGCATTCTTCCTAATCTGGATAGTCATATTTCTAATTTACAACGAAAAAGAATCTAAAATAAAAGCCATTCTAATTTTTGTCATGGCAGGATTCCTCGGACTAGCCACACTAAATCTCAACGTCGAACAACCTCTCCTGCCACTTCTAACCGGACTCTTCGGAACATCGACAATAATTTACTCAATAAAATCTAAAACAATTGTTCCAGAACAAAAAATCGAGAAACTCAAAATAAATAAAAAAGATTTAATCGGTCCAACACTAACCACAATTTTTATCTCACCAATCTGTTCATTTTTCCCCGGACTCGGTTCAAGTCAAGCCGCAATCATAGGCTCCGAAATAATGCCCAAAATTTCCGCAACAAAAAACAAAGACAAATCAAATAGCGAAGAATTTCTAATTCTACTCGGCTCGATAAATACCATAGTAATGTCTGTATCTTTTGTCACACTTTTTCTCTTTCAAAAATCACGAACCGGAGCCGCATTCGCAATCTCACAAATCACCCAACTCTCAACGACAAACCTAGTCACAATCCTAATAACAATAGCTCTGTCGGCGACCATCGCCATTCCAATTTCTCTAATAATTTCAAAGCTCATCGCTAAGCATATCCATAAAATTTCCTACACAAAAATTTCAATACCTATCCTAATTTTCTTAATAATAATTATTACTTTCTTCACTGGCATTCTCGGACTAATAATTCTCATCGTCGCAACCCTACTCGGACTCACCTGCATCGAAATTCAAACTCGCCGAGGATTCTTAATGGGCGCAATCCTAATTCCAACAATAATATTTTATCTGCCATTCTAAACATTTATTAACTTAAAACATAAATACAAATATGGCAAAAGAAGTTTTTCTTATCGGAATGGCAGGCGTTATCCTAGGAATAGGCATATTTGTAAAAACTCACACAATCCTACCCGCACTCGTCCCAACACTCATCGGAATTGGACTAATGTTTTTCTACAAAGAAGAAGACAAAATAGAAAATAGAAAAGACGCCCCAACAAAAGGGGCGAACCGGACGGTAATAAAAACTAAAAAAACTAAAAACTAATATGACTCAAATAATCACAACCACCGCATTCGAAATTCCAGGAAAGAAAGTCTCTAAAATTCTAGGCATAGCAAAAGGCAACACAATTCGAGCACGACACATTGGACGAGATGTAATGGCGGGACTAAAAAACATCGTAGGCGGAGAAATAAAATCATATACACAAATGACAACACAGGCCAGAGAGGAAGCATTCAACCGAATGATAAACGAAGCAATAGATATGAAAGCCGACGCTATAATCGGAATCCGATACTCAACTTCTATGATAATGCAAGGCGCCGCAGAAATGTTAGCTTATGGCACGGCTGTGAAACTGAAGTGATTTTATTTGTTTGATAGATGTTAACTTAAGGAGACATTCGCTGGAAACGATCTTGCTTCTAAATCATCTGTAAGATAAAGTTTTTCTGCTAACTGTAATTGTTCTGATTTGTCAATATCAAACGCAGATTCAGGGTATGGAAAATCAATTAATTTTACATCCACTCCAGTAAATTCTGAAGCCCTATCTTCTAATTCCTTTTTTGAAAATTTTGGGAATAACTTCTCATAATAAGGTAATGCTTTAACAAAAGGTAATTTTGGGTGGTTTGATCTTAATACAGTGTTGAATCCTAAATAAGAGATTGCTTTAAAGATAAATCTTAATTTTTGCTGATAAGAAGATGCAATCTCATCAACGAAATGTCCTTTTTTTATTAACGCTTCTTGAGAAATATATCCTAAATTTCCTGCTAAAAATTCTCCCTCTTGTAATGGTTGATATGTCCTTTTTCTTTGGGAAAATCTTTCCTCATTAATTCTTCTAGATACTAGGGGAAAAATAATTTCTGCGGTTTCAGATTCTATCTCATCCATGAATGCTTTCATAATATGTTTATCAAAAAATGGCAAATCTCCTGCCACTAAAACATAATTGTGTAAACCATCATTGGTTGCTTCTATACCCCTATATCCGCTTAGCCAAGCTCCTTTGCAAAAAGTCGGTTCAACATAAACATCTCCTTGCCTTAAATTAATTTTGTCATCGGGATTCATAACTAAAGCTATTCTATCAAAATCAAATCCTTTTCTAACTTCTTCATATACTTTGCCAGCAAGTGAACCACCATTAAAACTAGTATTTCCTTTAGGTAAGGTTATATCAGCTGGACTTTTTCCGCCACCTAAAATTACAGCATTATACCTTCTCATATAATATGTCACCACTATATAGTTTATATAGCTTTCTATTGCTTCGCATCCCCCACCATTTTTAATTTTTGGCAGACTTAGACGAGGCGGACGGTTCCGTGGCGTATATCAATACGCGAGGGCTCGTCCAACGAAATATAAGTCGCTAAAAATAAAAATTAGGAAGCTTCACAGACTAAGACTGACTTAGCAATAAACGCATTTCCAAACTCCTCATTCTCCTTAAATTTCCCGCTAATTTTAACCCCGACCCCTTTCCTAATATTTTTTATATCCTCTATCATCTCCTCAAGGTCCCTCGGGAAAACCGTCACCTTCAAATCCCCAGACTTCGAACCGATATCCATAAACGCCATGTCCCCACCATTCTTCGTAACAATCTGCGTCCATCTCTTAACCAAACCAAAAACCTCTGCCTCCATATCATCCTTCAAACTATCAAATGCCGTAAACTCCCCATTCTTCGATTCGGCAAAAGCATCAATCGGATGTCCGGAAACCGCAACGCCCAAAAGCTCCTCCTCTAAATCCAACATATCCTTTAACCTCATCGGTGGCAAGTCCGGATACTCCACAACATTAGCAACCCCGCCAAACAAAGTCAACTGCTTCTCCGCCGAATTAGTTTCTTTCTGAACTCTCTCATAAACCTCCAGCAAACTCGCTCTATTAATTCCCAACTCGTCAAAACACCCCACCGAAATCAAACTATGACAAACCCGCTTATTCACCTTCGACAAATCAACCTTATTAATAAAATCCTGATA
>JBDRJI010000043.1:0-3883 GCA_043815105.1 archaeon | reverse complement strand
CTTCAGTATCATACAATGTCCTATCCTCCGCAGAAACTAAAGTAAGCAATACTATTGTTAAAGTCAAAATAGATATTAATTTTTTCATTGTGCCGACACCTCTATTCTTGGTGATGAAATATATAACTTAATATCTATATCTGAAGGATCTGTAGTTAAAGCCAACATTATCTTTTCGTCATCATCTATATTCTTTAAACCATCTTCGCTCCCCGGAACACATTTCAAATCATAAGGCTCCTCCTCCCTAGATATCCCAATCAAAATAGGAGTTTCGCATATCTTTTCTTTTCTATAATTATCTTCATCTCCAATCCATAATTCTGCAGATATAGAACCAGTTAAATTAACATCCCCATTAACCGACTTCAGCTTCAACGTTATATCATATTCCTCGTCATAAAAATTATCAATTCCCAAGATATCTGAAACAAACCAAATTTTCTCATCTCCAGACAACAAAGGATAGGCACTAGCAATATTATTATCACTTAATTTTAAAGTATAATAATTATCATAATCTAAATCCTTGTTCCCATCCAAATAAAACACAGGACCGCTAACCTCAACACTCCCCTCAATCTTTCCGAAATAATCCAGTAATCCCGCAGAGACAAAACTAACCAAAACTATTCCCAATATCCCAATCACTATTATTTTTTTCATTGTCGTGCCTCGACGTGAGTATGAAACCTCTTTTCAGAGGCCATTGTTTCCTATAAAATAAAAGGAATAAAATAAAATTTGTTTGTTTAGTTATCAGCTACTACAGGCAATATCTGTGTTTCAATAGTGTAAGTATCTGGAACTAAGTTCAATGCAAAGTCATTCTCTACGCAGAAATTAAATCCTCCTCCCGCTGGAAGTGTGATTTTATTATCAGTAGAATCTGAATACACAATTAGGTCTGTTTCATAAAGAAATTTCTCCCAATTAGTCCAAAAAGCTACACTTCCATCAGCATTTTCTTTTGGGATATACCAAAGTTTAGCACCTCTACAATGTGTATATTCATCACCATAACAATTGCCACAATAGTTCGCTGTTTCTTTATTATTAAAATCGTCTACAAAAGGTAAATTACTATCGATGTTATCCGCTAATGTTATTACTCCTGTTGCTCTATTTTTTGAAGGTGTGTTCTCATCTGTACATTGATCTTCTTCAATATCTTTATAATAAACCAAAACATAATTGTCCAAACTAAAAGCTGTTCCTTCTTCATTAGTAATATTATATTCAAAATCATCTCCAACAATTGTGTATTCAACTGTTATTCTTTTGTCAGTTGTCGGATCCCATGTAGCAGTATTCTTACTTGTCAATACTAAAGTTCCATAGATTTCTGTATCAATACCCTCACATTCCTCAGCCCAATTTATGGAGGTTATAGTTTGTTCTCCGTTATCTTGCTCCGTTGTATTTGCACAAGTCGTCTCAAGTTGTATTGTTGCCTCAACATTAGCATTATTCTTCAAATTGTAACCTTTGTCTTCCCCGTCACAATCAACAACAGAATCTCCTGCTACAAAATTACTATTCCATTTACCCTCTATTCCCGCTTCCGAATAAGACACATCGTTAATTGTCACAGATTGACTAACAACAGCATTCCCAGTTATAATACCAAAATATGGCAACAAAGCTGCACTCGCAAGTCCAATCATAGCGACCATAACAATAGCAAACACAGAAAATTCCTTACCAAACATACTAACTTTTTTCTTCATTAATTTTTTCATTTTTTAAACCCCCTTTCAATATTTTTCTGAATATATATATTATTTGCAAAATCACTACCACATTTTCTAGATGCGTCCGGATTTGTAATGCCCCGTAATTGTTATCTTTTCTCCACATTAGACTATCAATTTAATTCGGATATCCCGAAAAGCCCGTTCATCTATTAAATCCTTATTAGCAAAACTGGATAATAATTAAAAAATTGGGATAATCGCTAATGGGCGGATAGAGAGAACCGCAAACGAACAACATATAAAAAGCCAGTTAGATAATTTATAAGATGGAAAAGAAACCCTACTCGCAGTATTTGAAAGAAAAGTTCCCACCGAAAGAAGCGTTCGTTAAAAGAATGGAATTACTTTTAGGCAAAGAAGAAGCGAAAGAATTTTTTAATATTTCTTATACTAAGACACCTAGTTCAATTAGATGCAATACTCTGAAGATTTCTGTTGAAGATTTAAAAACTCGATTAGAAAACTATGGCTGGAAACTAAAACAGCCATTCGAAAAATTCCCCGAGGTTATGATTATCGATTCGAAATTAGAACCAGGAGAGTTAGGGAAAACAAAGGAACATCTACTCGGATATTATTATGTCCAAGAAATTTCATCAATGTTACCAATGCTAGTGTTACAACCCAAAGCCGGAGATTTAGTTTTAGATTTATGCGCGTCGCCAGGAAGCAAGACAACACAAGCCGCAGCCATGATGAAAAACGACGGAACTATTATCGCAAACGAAATCAGCATGGGACGGATTGGAATTTTGAATTCGAACTTGGAGAGATGCGGAGTTATGAATACGATTGTTACGCGGAAAGAAGGTGTCGCTTTGTGTGAGAAATTTTTGAAAAAAACGCAGTTTCGATTTGATAAGATTTTGGTTGACGCGCCGTGTTCCGGAGAAGGAACTTTGAGAAAATCCCCGAGAACTTTTCAGATGTGGAATATTAACATGATTAAGAAAATAGCCGGGACACAGAAGAGATTGGCGGAGGCGGCTTTGAAAATTTTGAAGGTTGGCGGGGAGATGGTTTATTCGACCTGTACTTTGGCACCCGAGGAAGACGAAATGATTGTTGACTATTTAGTTAAGAATTTTGATATTGAAGTTGAGAAAATTGGGCACCCAATTGGTGTACCCCCAGTGGTCGGTCTCTCAAAGTCGACCTCGGACGGGGTAAAATTTCGAGAGGGCGTTTGTGAGTGGGAGGGTGCTGAGATGGATAAGGATGTTAAGAAATGTTTGAGATTATATCCGCAAGACAACAATACCGACGGATTTTTTGTGGCGAAGATTCGGAAGCTGGGGGAGAGGAAATGAAAATACAAAAGTTTATAACTAATAGATGTTTAACTAAATCATATACAAGCCCCAGAATTGCTTGTCAACTCTGGGCATCTTTAATTTTAATATGAGAATTTCTATTTTTATTGACGGTAATAATTTTTACTTTGGGCTTAAGAAAATTTATGAAGATAGGAAGAATCTAAGTAATTTTAATTTTGAAAAGTTTTGTAATTTTCTTGTTGGAAGCGATGATATCGTTGATATTTTTTATTATAATGCTCCTTTAGACCGAACTCAGAATTTGAAGAAATATAAAAAACAGCAGAGATTTTTTTGGAAACTTAAAAAAATCCCTAAGTTCAATCTTGTTTTGTGTAGTTTACTTAAGAGACGGATTAGTGGGACTGATAAGTTCTATTATGTTTTGAAGGAGGACGATATTCACATGGCTGTTGACTTAGTTAAGGGGGCATTTAACGATAGATATGATAAGGCTATAATTGTTTCTGGGGATGGAGATTTTGTTCCAGCTGTTAAAGCTGCTCAAGAGAAAAATAAAATTATTTTCAACGCTTGTTTTAAAAGAAGTGCCTCCACTAATTTGAAGAAAAATTGTGATGGATTGATTAAATTAAATGAAAAAGTTTTAGGAGAATTTTTTTAATGAAAATACAAATTATGGACAGATCGAAAAAGAAGAAGTTTATAGCGGGGCTTTCGGATTTGGGAATGAAGAAAATTCCTGAGCTTTTGGTTAAGAGCGGAAAGGAGCGAGTGCGGGCGTATTCCGGGGATTTGTCGACGGAGCAGATTATGGAAATTTGGCGGTTATTGCCGATTGAGGGAGTC
>JBDRJI010000042.1:0-18901 GCA_043815105.1 archaeon | reverse complement strand
GTGCTTACCAACAACTGTTTCACCTAAAATATTAGTGTTAAATAACTGAAACAAAAAAGCTGAAACCAAAACAAGAAAAGCTGAAATAAGTGCAGCAGGATTCTTTTTTAGTCTTTTGCGTTTATTCTTATTAAACTTTTTTTTCATGTTAATAATATAGAGTATTACTATTTAATATTACCTAAACAATCAGGTAATTGTTTGTTTTGAATTATTCCTACTCAACTTCCAACTTCGGCTCAACTTCTTTTTTCTCAAATTCGGTAAAATGGCATCGTCCGCAGTATGCTCGACCTTTTCCAACGGATAAAAATATTCCGGGTCCGCATCTTGGGCAGCTTCGTGCTTTTTTAGTAATCTTGTCGCCTTCAACCGTATACTTTTTATATTTTACAGAAGTTGGCTTATTGGTGTGTTTTTTCTTTCCTTTGATTTTTGATTTTATGGCCATTATTCTTTTTTCTCTTCAGTTTTAGTTTCCTCTACTTTCTCTTCTGCTGGTGTTTCTTCCGCTTTTGGTTCTTCGGCTTTTTCTTCGGCTGGCGTTTCTTCTACTGTTTCTACTTTCTCCTTAGCAACCTTAGCTTCTTCCTCAGCTTTTTTATCTGCTTCTTCGGCTTTCTTTTTAGTTTCTTCTTCAGCTTTTTTATCTGCCTCTATTTTCTTTCGAACTTTTTGCGGGATTGTTTCTATTTTTTCTTTTGCTTCGACATTATTATAAATAACAGCTTCTACTGTAAAAATTTGTTTCCCGAAATTTCCTTTAATTTTTTTCACAACCGTCAAATCTGCATTTCCCTTAATTTCTTTCTTTGCATCATCTAAAGTTGGTGCAGTTTCGTTTGTAATTTCTAAAATTAATTCTTCTCGTTCTAAAAAAGGATTTTTTTCTTGTTTGATTATTTTTGATTTCATTTTGATTTGATGGCAAATTCACCTTCGCTATTTATTTTCATATTCTCTGCCATTTCGGATTTTTCTGCGTCAAAAATATGAATTCGCCCTTTGAATGTTTCGCTCGCTGGAGTTTCGCCACAATTTGGACATTTATCTCCGAGATAGATTGTTCTACAATTTAAACACGACTTTTCTTTTGTTGCCATTATTTCTTTTTCTCCTTTTTAACAGCCTTGGTTTCAACCACCATAGCCTGCTTTGCTTTTTGTTCATTTTTTTCTTTTTCCGCCTTTACCCAGTCAAGTTTTCCTAATCCTGGCTGTCTCATTGTTAAACCAATTTTTGGCTCTTCGCCTTTATAAGAAATCGCCACAATTCGCGCAATACATTTGTCTCCCTGTACCAAGTTTTTCTTTCCATCTTTTCCTGTCAAAACTCCCGAATCAGAAAACGATACGAAGTCATCCATGGTTTGTGAAATGTGAATCATGCCCCGGATTGGACCCATGCTCATGAAAGCTCCGAAATTTGTGATTTCTTCTATTGTTCCATAAACTAGTTCTTGTAATTCCGGCTTGAAAACTATTAACTTGAAAGTCGATTCATAATATGCCGCACCATCGCCTGGGATAATAATTCCCTCTTTGACTTCAAGCACGTCGAGAACCGCCACCACCGTTCCGATATCTTTATCTTGAAAATCTGAGTATGACTCTTCCAATTGCGCCCGCACAGCCGCGTCAGTATCCATTCCGAATTTGTTCGGCTCTACTCTTACATAATCTGTTACTAAAACTTCATAGAACATATTGTAGTGAGAAAATTTTGGTTTATAAAACTTACTGTGCAAGTTTTCTAACGTATCTTGTTTTGATTTACCCAGTAGGTACTTCTGGTGAAGCAAAAAGCCTTTGTTAAATAATTTCAAGGCTTTTCTTGCCTCTAATCGTCAAAATTTTGTTGCCAATTCTATTCTTCAGATTTTTATCCAGTGTTGCCAAAACAATATCTTTATCGATAATATAATTTACAATTTTTATGTCGATGTTTGGATTTTCGCCTGGGAGTTCAATAATTTTCGGATTAAGATTTTTTAATATTTCAAAACTTAATTTTGCGGCATCTCTGTCTTGAGATGTCATCCCCTTTCGGTCTTTTAAGGTGCCTAGTTCATTTAGAATATCTTGCGGAACAATCCACTCTATTTCCTGACTAACAATTTCATTTGCACGACTGGGGAAATCAATTTTTTGCTTTATGCACGTTAGAATAAAATTCGTGTCGAGTAATATTTTCATGTTGTTAGAAGTTTGGCAAGATTTATATAACTTCTCTTCTTGCATTATTTATGAAAGAGGCCGAGAATGTTTTGCGGATTTTGAAAGAGGCGAAGCGATTTATTGAAGAGGATAATCCATTTGAACTGAAAGCTTTATCAAATCAAACAATACATTCGGCGACGATTTCGCAGGACGGAGATAATATTATTGTCGCTGTTTTAATTTATTCTCTGGGAAAAGTTTTAGAGCGGGATCACTATCGTAATATAGATGGCTGGACAGAATTTTATAACTCGGTCACAAAAAATTTAGGATTAACAATTAAGTCAATAGAAAATAATAACGTAGAAAATACAAGAATTTATTTGGGCAGAATTCGGAATTCGCTGAATAAGATTTCGGGAGATTTGAGTCAATACATTAAAGATGTTTTTAAGAAAGCGGAAATTAATAAGGCGTTTAAATTGTATGAACACGGTTTGTCGACGGAAAAAACGGCGGAACTGCTGGGCGTGAGCCTGTGGGATTTGGCTTCGTACATTGGACAGTCGTCGATTGCGGACGCAAAAATCGCGATTAGTATGCCCGTCGCAAAAAGGATAAAAATTGCGGAGGATATTTTTGGATGAAAATCCGGAAGGCCAAGAAGGAAGATTTGAAAGAGATTGCTAAAATATTTAGAGAAGAGTCTGCGAAGAAACCTTATAATACGAAATATAGTTCGGCTTCTGCGTTTAAAGATGTATCAGAATATTTTAAGGATGATTTGTATGTTGCAATTGATGAGAACGAAATAATTGGATTTATAGCTTCACATATTATTAGTAGTGATAAGAAAAAAGCGTATACTGATGAAATTTGGATTAAATATAATTGGCAAGGTAAGGGAGCTGGAAAAATGCTTGTTAAATTTATTGAAGATATGTATAAGAAAAAGGGTCTTTCTGGTATGAGACTTACTACTAGAAAAAAGGCTAAGGCATATGGTTTTTATAAGAAATTAAAATACGGGATGCGGATCTTGTTTATCTGGAGAAGAAATTATGAAATACCTAATTTTTGACGCGGGTCCGATTATTTCGTTGACGATGAATGGGATGTTGCCGGTTGTTGAAAAGTTAAAAGGTATTTTTGATGGAGAGTTTATTTTGACACCACAAGTAAAAAATGAGGTTGTGGATAGACCGATGAAGATTAAGAAGTTTAAGCTGGAAGCAATTCGAGTTAGGGATATGATTGACAGGGGAATTTTTAAAATGTCGTCGGAAGTCGTTACTAATCAAAAGCTGGATAAAGAGATGAAGAGAATTTCAAAAATTGTAAACGGAACTTTGAGAACGGTACAAACTGGAGAAAAAATTAATATTGTCCACGATGGCGAAGTGTCGTGTTTAGCGTTTTCGAGTTTGTGCGGGGTGGATAATGTTATTATAATTGACGAGAGGACCACAAGAATGTTAATAGAAGCTCCGCAGAATTTAGAAAAAATGATGGAACAAAAATTGCATACGCCGTTGAAAGCGAATCTGCCTTTATTGGCTGAATTGAAAAATTCTAAGTTTATTAGGTCGGCAGAATTACTATTTATCGCATACAAGAAGGGATTGATTCCCATTAAGAAAGATAAAGAACTTTTGGATGCTTTGCTTTATGGGGTGAAATTTAAGGGATGTGCAATTTCTTCTACTGAAATTGAAGAGATAAAGAGGTTGGTTTGATTAAGGGTAGATTTAAAAGTTGGGTTTTATAATTTATATTATTGGGTTCATCGGATAATGATAGTCTACTCGGCTCCAGAAATTAATTTGGAGATCCCGGGGGGCGGGGGTTTGATTCCTCCTGAGCCCATCTTTTAGTTTCCCCAATACTTTTATAAATAACATCTTCCTAATTTTAACATGGTGAAAAAGGTGACGAAGAAAACGATTACCGAAACGATTGGTGATGATGGTTCTAGAAAAACAATAGTAAAAGAACATCCTGTAAAAGAGATTAAAAAAAATCCGTCAAAGAATAAAATGACAGCGAAGGAAAGAGAGGAACTTTTGATTGAGAATTTTGTAGGATTGCAACACGCGATGACGAATATGTCAATTAAGTTTGGGGCACTTTCGGATAATATTAGTAAGTTGTTGCAGGTTTTCGAGGAGGCAGCGAAAAATTTTATTTCAGGCGGAAGAAGTGACGATAAGGATTTGTTGAATAAAATTGATTCTCTATTAAATCAAAATAAAACGATTGCGAAAGGATTGGTTTTAATGGAAGGGAAGTTAAGGGGGCGAGCTGAGGAACCACAGACGGTGCAACCCATGATGGAAGCACCTCGTATTAGACCAAGGCCACTTCCAAATATATGAGTTCTGAAGAAATTTCCACGATAGCGGTTAATCCATTTGTTCGTAAGTTTGTGTTTGCAATTATACAGTCTATTCAGGCAAAGAATTTTTCCTATGAAGAAAGGCAAGTGATTCATGCAGAGTTGGTACCAAAAGTTTCCGAGAAAGTTATGCAGTCATCGTTGGGAGAAAGAATAATTCTAAGGAAAAGGGATATGAGCGGGTTGGTTGCTCCAATACCAAGACCAGTTATTACGCGTCCACCAGTTGCGCCACCGATTAGAAGAATGCCACCAAGAATCGAAGTTTCACAAATGGCTCCTCCTATTCAGCAGATTTCTCTACCTACCGCTCCACAAGGAGCACATATTGGGCTGAGTCAAGATTATGATAAAATTACTCCGCTATTGAACGATCCTTCAGTTTCTACAATTGAGTGTCAGGGGGCAGGAAAGCCAATATTAATTAATCGGGTCGGACAAAAGCAGATAACAAAAATTGTTTTAAGTGCGGATGATATTAAAAAAATTTTAAGGCGGGTTTCAGATGCTGCACATATTCCTCTGCTTGAAGGAGTATTCCGAGCGGCTGTTGATAACTTTTCTATTAACGCGGTGATTTCTGAAATAATTGGCTCGAAATTTATAATTAGAAAGCAAACCGCTTACGCTATGCTGGAAAGATAATCTTAAATAACCGATGAGTTTTATTTTATTATGGAAAATGAAATTAGCGCAGAGAAATTGAAGAAATATTTTGATTTGACAGAGAGGGGTTTAGCCGAAGTTAAAAAAAATATTTTTGAAGGAAAAGAATCGGAGGGAAAAGAAATTATTGAGATGGTTGAGAATTATGTTTCGGACGCGCACCATTTTGAAGATAAGGGCGATTGGGTAAATGCTTTCGCGGCTTTGAACTATGCACACGGTTGGTTGGATTCGGGAGTTCGATTAAAAATATTTGACGTCGATGATGATGAATTGTTTACGGTTTGTTGAGTTTAAAACACATAACAACAATTCTTAAAAACCTATAATTCATAACATTTACTATGGATTTTAAGCAATCTCTAATCGGGTCGGAGAATTCAATAAAAAAATTAAAACTTAGATATAATGAGTGCGATAGTCCTCAGGGACATAGGGAACTAGATACTACGAATAATTATTGCCACCATTGTCACAGACATTTAAAATATGCAACTCCAGAAGCAGATAGAATTAGGGATAAAATACAAAATGTCTCGTGGTATGATCAGTCTTATGACGGTTCTTTAATAAAAAGGCTAGGAGGGGCAGAGATAGCAGCTCAAAAAAATCTTGATTTTATCAATGGATTATCAATTTTGGAACGAGAGGAAATTAGCGAGGTTAAACTTAGAAATGAACCTCCTATATATAAAAACAGAAGTTTGCCTTTAATGCTTATTAAAATAATTGAAGAAGAAGAAAATAACCTCAACCCCATTCCAAATCTATATAAATCCAAATTGTCTCTCTAATTCATGAAAAATTTGTGGGTGATTAGTTTAGGCGGTTCGAGAATTGTTCCAGATAATGTCGACGACGAATTTTTGTTGAAATTTAAAAAATTATTAGATTCGCATAAGTCGCAGAGATTTGTGGTCGTGACCGGTGGTGGCTCGACGGCTCGGAAATATATTTCTGCTTTGAAAAAACTAGGAAAGAAAACGAAGGCGCAGTCCTTGGAGGGAATTGCGGTTACGAGGTTGCACGCTGGGTTTATGATGAGATTTTTTGGGAAGGAGGCGAATGAGGATTTGCCGTTTAATATGAAGAGAGTTCAGAATTTGTTGAAAAAAAATAGAGTTGTATTTTGTGGGGCGTTGAGATATCTAGAGAAAAATACTTCGGACGGGACAGCGGCGAAAATTGCTGGTTATTTGGAATGCCCGTTTATCAATTTGACAAATATTAAAGGACTTTACACTTCTAATCCTAATAAAAATAAAAATGCAAAATTCATCGCGAAAATTAGTTGGGAAAAATTTATGAAAATTGTGGTGAAAATAAAATACGAGGCGGGACAGCATTTCGTTTTGGATAAAGTTGCGGCCGAAACAATTAAGGAGAAAAAAATTGTAACTTATATCGTCGGCTCGCTCGGGGCGATTGATAAAATTTTGTCCTCGAAGGATGACTCTGGTGACCCCAAAAAGAAGAAATTTGTTGGAACGGTGATTGGGGGATGAAAGTTTACAGCTTATTTAATAATTCAATAGTTATTTGATTTGCGGAATCTAGAATCAAATCTGCTTTTGATAAATCTTGATTTTTTGTATATTCATTTGGTATCGCTATACATTTCATTCCCGCGGCTTTTGCTGCAGTAACTCCGGCCAAAGAATCTTCTATTGCGATACACGATTGAGGAATAAAACCTAATTTTTTTACCGTTACTAAATATGATTCTGGGTCTGGTTTACGATTTTTATAATCTTCAAAAGTTGTTATAACCTTGAACATGTTTTTTATTTTTGCCTTTTCTAAAATTTTCATTGTTCCCTCCTTTTGAGACGAGGTATTTACGGCCAAAGTGATACCTTTACTATACAATCTTTTTATCAAGGAAATTGTATCGTGAATATAGGGAACGACGTCGGTTAATTTGTAGTAAGTTTCTTGTTGTATTTTACGAAATTCGGGATATGAAAAATCGTATTTTTTTAAAAAATATTCTTTATAGTCATCTGGGTGTCTTCCTATTATGTTTTGCTTTTCTTCTTCTTTAATTCCTATTCCCAATGCCTCAAACGCAGCGATTGCCGAGTCTATGTTTATTGATTCCGAATCTATTATAATTCCATCTCTGTCGAATATAACCGCATTGACCATAATATTATATTGTTTTGGAGTATAAAAGTATTTTGTTGATGAGGGTTGTATGAAATCAATAAGAACGAAGAAATAAAAACTCTTTTTTGTTGTAAATAATATGAAAGATATAAATTTATTCAAAACAAAAGATTCGGTTTATTTGAAATTGGTGAGGTCTAAATCGGAAGTTTCAAAAGAAGATTCTTGTGATGGATTTTTAATTGACTCTTCGGAAAAAGAAGCAAGGCGGATTATAGAATCTTTAAAGGGTACTGGTAAACTTATCGCGATTGTCGGCGGAGATGATGCGTTTAATCGTCGAGCAATTGAGAGTTTGAAAATTGATTATTTAATTTCTCCTGAGGCAAAAAATAGAGGAGACAATTTGAAGCAAAGAGATTCCGGAATTAATCACGTCGTCGCTAAGGAAGCGGTGAAGAAGGGAGTCGCCATTATTATTGATTTTAACGAGATTCAAAAACTAAAAGGTAAAGAAAAAGCGTTGAGGCTGGGACGGTTAATTCAGAATGTGAAGATTTGTAGAAAGGCGGGATGTGATATTAAAATTGCGAGTTTGGGTTTTAATCAAAAATCGTTGGTAGATGAGAGAGGGCGAAAATCATTTGGCGTTAGTTTGGGGATGTCAAGCGTGCAGGCGACGAAAAGCGTGCAGTTTTAGAAAATTTTATAATTTATTTTTGATATTTTCTTCTTCGCCCAATAGCGTCATCTATGGCAGATGGCTCATAAAAAAAATGACCTGCTTTTTCTATACAATCAGTATTCGCAATCACTATCGTTTCGTCTAAATCGGGTGCTTTTTTCATGGCATACCTCTTTGCTTCTACATATTCGAGCATAGCTGACTTCCCCCGTTCTAAACGCGCTTCCTCGTAGTTTTCAATTTTATACCTCAGTGTTTTATCTATAGTCCGAGGATTTTTATCTTCCGCACTCTCTTGATTATTTATTTGATTCAAAACAAAATCAAAATCAGATTGGCTAACATTAGGCAAAAAATTTAACCTGTCACGTAGTAATTTGGCAACTTCGCTACCTAAGATTTTCCCCGCATTTTGTATTAATATTTCTAAAGATTCGTTTACCATATTCAACTTAATTTTAAATATGAAATTAGTTTAAATAAATTATTGTCGCTGAGGGATATTATGCCTTATTCCAAACAAATGTCATTAAAAAAACGAATGTTAAAGTCAAGGCGATTTGCTCGTTCGTCGCATACAAAATTGCAGCAGAGAAAGCTAACACCCATAAAATAATTGGAAAATATGGTGTCTTGGAGTAGATTTGTTTTTCGTCTCTGGTTGCATTCGCTAGAGCAAGACCGAGCGGAACCGCCAAGATTAGTGTCAAATATTCTATCATAGGATTTATAATTGGTTGATGTTATTAAATGTTATGAAACTGATTGATGTCCACGCACATTTGGATCACGCCCGTTTTGAAAAAGATTTAGATGAAGTTGTTGAAAGATTTAAAAAAGTGGGTGGGAAATTTATTTTTTCATCTGGCGTAAATCCTGCTACAAATCGCAAGGCGTTGGAAATTGCTGAAAAATATAAAATTGTAAAATGTAGTTTTGGTCTTTATCCTATTGATGCTTTAGCGAAGGAGATTAAGAATGGTGAGGCAAGTGGCTTCCTGCGAAATATTGAAGATTTTAGCGTCGACGAAGAATTAGATTGGATAGAAAAACACGCCAACGATTGTGTTGCGATTGGGGAGATTGGCTTGGATTATAATTGGAAAGATTTTCAGACGGAAGAGATGAGAAAAAAACAAAAGAAAGTTTTTAGGAAAGTGTTGGACTTGGCTAAGAAAATTGGAAAAACTGTTGTTATTCATTCTAGGAAGGCGGAGTTGGATGCGATTGAAATTTTAGAAGATATGAAAATAAAGAAAGTCGTTATGCATTCTTTTAACGGAAAGAAAAGTTTGATTCGTCGGTGCGTTGATAATGGTTGGAGTTTTTCGGTGCCACCTGTGATTGCGAGGTTGGAACATTTTAAGATGTTGGTTGAGATGGTTCCGTTAAAACAATTATTGACGGAGACCGATGCTCCTTATTTATCTCCAGTTGCGGAAGAGAGAAACGAGTCCGCGAATATTGTGACGACGATAAAAATTATTGCAGAAATTAAAGGTTTGAGTAAAGAGGAAGTTGCGGAGCAGATTTGGAAGAATGTTGGGAAATTATTTCCTCTTCCACAACCTCTTACTCTTTAACAACCCAGAAAGTTGTGGCCATTTTTCTTCGAGGGTCGGCTCTTTTGATTGGTAGATTATACCAAGCGGAATTTTTCCATTTTTCGAGTTATAATCAAATTCATCAGCTAACTTTTCTGCTGTTTTTTTATTTGTATTAGTTTTTATTTTATACATTTGCTTACATTTATTATTTGCATCGAGGTTGAAAACCAAACAGTCCTGAATTACTTCGACGAACGAGAATCCTTTGTGTGCGATTGCTTTTGTAAACATTTCAACCATGTGGGGAATGTCTCGTGCATCTGTTCGGGCGACGAAGGTTGCGTTTGATGCAAGTGCAAGTTTAATCGGATTCATTGGTTTATCGAATACGCCGAGAGGTTCTGATTTTGAGATGTAGCCTTGTTGCGATGTCGGAGTTGGTTGTCCGGTTGTTAGCGAGAAGGACTGGTTGTCGTGAAGAATCAATGTCATGTCAGCGTTGTATTTGAATGCGTGAATAAAATGCGCGATACCCTCTGCATACGCGGCTCCGTCACCAGCGAATGTTAGAACTTTTAAATTTGGATTTCCGAGTTTCATTCCGATTGCGGTTGGTATCGCCCTACCATGAAGACAATTAATTCCTGAGAGATTTAGATAGTCGAAAATTTTCGCGTGGCAACCTATGTCCGTCGTGATTGCAAAATCGGTTTGTTTGTGTTTTGAATTTGTGATGGTTTGCTTTACGGCTTCAAGTATCATGTGGTTTGGACATCCAGGGCACCATGTGTTTTCTGAGTTTGTTTTTAAGTTTTTCATTGTATTTTTGCTAATTGATAGTTATCATAAAATTTATTTTTTCCTTTTTTGACTTTTCTTCTAATTCCCTCTAATTTAAATCCACATTTCTCCATTACTCTTTTTGATGCGGGATTAAAGGTGAACGCAAACCCTACTATTCTTTTTATTTTGAATTTTTTATTAAGTTTTTTTATAAATAATTTTAATGCCTTTGTCGCAATTCCATTTCCCCAATATTTATTTCCAATCCAATATCCTACTTCTATTGATTCATTTTCATAATCTATTTGATGAGTTCCTATATTTCCCACATAAATTCCGTCTGAGATAATAGCAAGATTATATTTTGAGGGTTTTTTCTTTTTATATTCCGCAATAGATTCCTCTAGCCATTTCTTTTCAAATTTTTTTGTTATTTTTGGTGGATTCAATGAAAGTGTTAATCCTATAGCGTCTGTTACTTTTTTATCTAAAAACATTTCCATCATTTTATCTAAATCAGATATTTTAAATTTTCTTAGTTCTATTCTATTTTTCATACAATCCCCCCAATTAAATTTTTCATAAATTTTTCATTCATTTTAATTAATCCGCGAATTGATGACGCTATAAAGACCCCTTGTAAAATAATGAAAATTAAATCTCCGATGTAGATACTATATATTTCTAGACAAATTCCTCCGAGTATTAATAGCGGATAAACGTACCTTCTTCTGAATTCCCTTTTCGATGCAATTGCAGAAGTCCCAATAATTATAGACACCAATCCAATAACTGCAACTATCGTAAATATATTTATTGCCATCTTATACAATCCCCCCAATTAAATTTTTTAATTCGTCCGAGCAAAAAGGTCTTCCATTATATTTCAAAAGCCGGTTCTCTATTTTGATTCCAGTTTTCTCTCTAATTAGTCTGCCTAGTTGTCCGGTAAGATTACATTCGACTAAAATTATTTTATCCGACTTCTCCATCTCTTTTTTTATTTGATTTGATAAGGGTTTCATATAAAGAACTTGTAGAAATTTGGCGTCGAGCTCTTTGATTGCATCTTTGATTGCGCCAGAGGTTGAGCCCCATCCAATAATTAAATTTTTTGAATCTTTTTTGCCGTGGATTTTTATCATTTCAAAATTATCTTTAATAAATTTTTTTGAATCTTCATATTTTTTCATTCGCTCATCAGCATTTTCTTCAGCCAAAATATAAGATTCTGTGGAATTTCCAAATTTATCGACTTCATAAGATGAACTTTTTATTAAATCTTCACCCGGAATTTTCCTTGTGATTTTGAATTTCGGAGTTTTGTTCGGTTGCTTCGTCGAGGAAAATTCGGATTCAGCTAAATGCTTGTCGCTAAGAATTATCGAGAGTGTTTTGAATTTTTCCGCGAGATATAATGCTTCGGATGTTTTTTCTACGGTTTCAATTGGGTTTCCGGGAGCGACGACAATTCGTGGAAATTCTCCATGCCCCGCCCGAAGTGCGATATCTAAATCTGATTGTGCCGTATAAGTTGGAACGCCCGTTCCTGGTCCAGGTCGCGATGCAAGATAAACTGTCAGCGGAATTTCTGAAATGCCCTGAAGAGATAAGGTCTCGCCCATTAAGTCGAATCCTCCTCCAGAAGTTCCGGTCATTGCTTTAGCTCCAGCAAACGAAGCACCAACCGCCATGCTCACCGCCGCAATTTCATTTTCAGCCTGAAAAACCATCATCTTATTTTCAACCTGATCTTTTGCAAGTTCATTCATCGCATTTGTCGCCGGTGTCATTGGATACGCGATGTATAAATCTAATCCGGAATTTTTCGCACCGACGGCAACCGCTTGACTTCCCGATAAAATTGATGTTCTATTGTTGAGTTTCTTCAGTCGATAAATTACTTGTTGGGAATCGTAACCTTTTTTAGCCGAAATAATTGCTTCGTCGGATTTTTTAAATTGTGATTTAATTTCATTTTCTAATTCCAGCAAAGGGATACCAAAGATTTTTATCAGGGCACCGGCGAGGGCAATATTAAGGTTTCGCCCTTCGTCCTTGAATTCGTCTGCCGTGATTGTAATACTATTTTTTTTAAGAGATTGCTTATGCATTTTTATTGTTCGTTCATCCAATGCAATTAAAATATCGGCCGTGGATTCGTGACTTTCAATTTGAGTGTCGGAAACTGAGAGCACATTGAAATTGTGACCGCCACGAATTAGTGATTGATAGTCTCGATAATTAAAAGTAAAGTAACCAAATTTACTTAACACGTTCGTCACAATTTCGGAAACCTTGTTAATGCCCTGACCCGCCTTGCCACCAATAATAATATTCAACCTCATAAAAACCCCTATTTCCCCATATTTATAACTTCTTTAATTTTCTCGACAGAATCAGGATTTACCAGCGTCATTAGTCCTTCCGGTTTTTCGTTTACTAATAATGCCTTTAAAATTCTCCTCATTATTTTTCCGCTTCGCGTTTTCGGCAAATCTTCCACGAAAAAAATTCTTTTCGGTCTCGCCGTCGGACCTATTTTGATATCTACATGTTTTTTTAATTTCTTTTCCAATTTTTCCGAACTCTTTCCCCATTTTAATACTACGAAGGCAATCGGAACCTGTCCCTTAATTTTATCTGGCATTGGAACTACCGCACAGTCTTTTACGTGCCAGTTGTCGTGTATGGCATTTTCTACTTCTGCCGTCGAAAGTCGATGCCCGGCAACTTTCATAACATCATCTGTTCGTCCGGTAATTCTGATTAAGCCATTTTGTAAATATGCTCCGTCGCTGGTATCATACATTGTTTTGAATTTTTTCCAGTAGGTGTCTACATATTTTTTATGATTGTTAAACACTCCATGAAGCATTCCTGGGGCAAATGGACTTTGCTGTACTAAAAATCCAGAATTTCCTTTTGGTACTTGTCTTCCCTTTTCGCTTACAATTGCGTGTCGGGTTCCAGGGAAACTTATTCCCGAAACGGTTGGGGAGAAGGGACCAATTCCCGGTAGTGTATTAATTAATGTTCCGCCAGTTTCGGTTTGCCACCATGTGTCAATTAAAGGACACCTTCCTCCTCCAATGTTGCTAAAATACCACATCCACGATTTTTTGTCAATCGGCTCTCCAACCGTCCCCAAAATTTTCAGCGAGGACAAATCGTATTTATTAATCCATTTTTTATCGAAGCCCATAAACATTCGGATTGCCGTCGGCGCAGTGTAAAATACATTAACTTTGTTATCCTGAATTATTTTCCACCATCGACCAGGATTAGGAAATACAGGTCCACCTTCATAGATTAGTGTTGTCGCTCCCGTTAGTAGCGGGCCGTACATTGCATATGTGTGTCCGGTTATCCATCCTATATCGGCGGTACACCACATTACGTCTCCCCTGTGCAAATCAAAATTCCATTTGGATGTCCAGTATGCTTGGGTCGCATATCCGCCAGTATCGTGAATTACCCCCTTCGGTTTCCCCGTTGTTCCAGATGTATATAACAAAAACATTGTATCATCGGATTTCATCGTCTCTGGTTTGCAATATGAATTTGCTTTTTTTAATTCCGTATCGAAGTCTAAAAATTTCCCTCCACTGACTTTTTTACCTATCCGATTTACGACAATTATTTTTTTAACCGTTGTTTTTTTTGCGGCTGCTTTAGCTTTTTTTAACAATGGCTCTTTTTCGCCTCTTCTGTAATATCCGTCGGCAGTAATTAGAATTTTTGCTTTGCCGTCCTGAATTCTTGCCTTTAATGCGTCAGCTGAGAATGCCGAGAAGACGACCGAATGGATTGCTCCGATTCGCGTACATGCCAACATTGCGATTAGAGCTTGTGGTATCATCGGGAGATATATTGAAACGACATCATCTTTTTTGATTCCGTTTTGCCTTAGAACGTTTGCGAATTTATTGACCTTATCATAGAGCTCGCCGTAAGTTATTTTTATTGTTTTTTCGCTTGTTGGTTCGGGAACCCATATCATCGCCGTTGCCTCCGGTTTATCCAAATGTCTATCAAGACAATTAACACAAAAATTTAACTCGCCTCCCTTGAACCATTTAAAATACGGGAGTTTTTCTTCGTAAGTCTTATTCCATTTCTTCCCCCATGTCAACCCTTCTTCCGCGAGTTCTCCCCAGAATTTTATTGGATTTTTTTCGGCTTTACCATAGATTTTTGGGTCGGACATATTTGCGATTTCTTTCATTGTTTCGCTCGGCCAAAATACACCCTTCTTTTTTACTATATACTTAATGCCTTTACTTTTTTTCATATTTAAAAATTTGAGAATTATTTAATTTTGTTTCGACTTTAAGCCATACCATCTCATCACCTTTAATAATATGAGATGAGAAGTTTATAAAAGTTTGTGAGGCGTCTATTTATTATCGGTTCACATCAGCCCTTGCTCGTCGATTCCGGCATTATCATCTTCGGTTGCCGTTGGCTCTACTTGCGACTCGTTGGAAATTTTCTTTACTGTTTCAGATTTAAAATCTGCAGGATCAATAGAATTAATTATTGTTTTGAATTCTTCGAACTTATCGGCTGGAATTCTTAATCCCTTTTTTGTAGGTCCCGTATAGGTTTCACTTTGAGTGAACTCCCTAATATCAATTCCAACTTTTCCGTTAAATTCTTTAATTCCCACGACAATTTCAGTTACAATTCCCTGATACTCTCCTTTCTGAATTTTACCTATATCTTTTTCCATAAGATGAATTATCACAGATTCTTTATAAATATTTAGGTAGTTAGAAAATAAGAGGAGGACTAAATAACCGAAGCTGTTTAATCCTCCAACACTTAACCGAAGCCAAGTGTATTCAACCGAAGTTGAATAAATAGTGATGGCATTTGGGGGTTATAAAGTTTTCGGAGCATTTTTTGGGAGTTACAAACCTGACCTTGCACATTTAATATACCTCTAAAAATATTATGCTATTAATGGCTTGATTTTATTACCATATTTTTAAACTGAACCTGTCGTTGATAAGGGTTCCGTCGCTCTTCAAAACTCCAATCATATAATCTTGAACCATAATGTCTATTGAGTCCGGAACGCCATTTTGTGGCTCCATTTTAATCGGCAAATTTTCAGATACAATTGCAAAATCAAAAATAGGTGGCACTCTCAAGTCGCTTTTCAATTCTTCATAATTGTTGAAGTATCTTTCGGACATTTCTTCCAACGCGCTGTAAGAAAGAACCCTTCTCTCAATAGGCGGCCCTAATTCATAATCACTCAAAGAATCACAATCTGTGATGTCATCATCATCGAACTCAGGTGAAATCGCAACCCTAAAAAAAGATTCGCCCTCCTCGATATTTAAATCGTTGCCGTCGAGGCTTGAATTAACATCAGTCCCGCTTAATTTCGTCACGTAACTATTTCCATCAGTTATCACATAAATAAAATCCTCCTTGGGCAATTGGATATAAAAACAACTACTTGTTCCTGTATAATTTGTCTTCAAAAACATATTCGATAAATTTGTATGGGCATATTCCTCAAAAGAATCATAAAGACCTGTGGTTACCGCACCAGATAACATCGAAGTGTCGTGTGGTTGTAAAAATATAAAAAGAAAAAATACAAATCCTATAAAAAATACAAACGATATTATCATTTCAAAATGCGAAGCACCCTTTTTGTGAACTAATCCTCTCATTGCAATAATAGATCTCTTTCATTTATATAACTAACTGAATAACGCCCTCGCCCCGGTTGTAATCAATAAAGTCAACGCTAATAAAATAAACGAATGCTTAAATCCGCTCTTAATATTCCCCTCCGAAATTTTTCCAATCACCAGTCCGGCGAAAAATGATTGAACTAAAAGCATGACAAATAACGGCATCGAAAACTGATCTGGATTTATAGAACTAACATTGACGCTCAAACCCTCGCCTCCCTGTAAATCTGATACCAGCGGTAAAATTTTAAATTCTAGAACTAGCATAATAATAATAAATACAATAAAAATCAAATAGCCCTGTGTTACCAAATTAGAAATTGCCGCCATCCTCTCCTTTCTTAACTGTTCAATCTGATTAACTGAATTAGCAACCGACTCTAAAATTGTTTCAATATTCCCGCCTGCTCTTTCAGCTTCGCTAACAAGGCTAACTGCTCTTGAAATAACCCTGCTCTTTGTATCTTCTGCAAAAGTTCCGAATGCGTTGGTCAGTGTAATCCCAATCGACAACTGGTTTGCGAGTTTCACAATATGCGGAGTTAACGACCCATAGTTCCTAGTTCTTAAATTTACAATGCTTTTACTAATCGGTGTTCCAGATCTAACCATTTCTACCAAGTCTCTCGTAAACGCCAAAAACTTTTCTTCTTTCTCTCTTTGTTTACTTTGCCCAAGAAGAAAGGTGATACCAAAAGGAATTATTCCTACGATCAGGGCAATAACTAATAAAAAATACATTAGGTTGCTCCCCTTAAACATTAATGTTGAACCTGTAGCTACTACAACTGCTATCGTAATTCCAAGCCAGTGCATTATTTCAAATTTCATTATACTTGTGGTTGTTTCATGTTTAATACTATGAGGAATATAATGTTGACAATAATAATGGCGATAATGCTCAGCGTTAGTAAAGTCGTAATGCTCAGGCCAGCCATTCCAAGTCCGGCAGCATTCATAACTATAAACATCATCATCAAAACCAGTGGTGCTGCAATCAGAATAGAAATATAAACGTCCATAAAAGTTCCCGCTAGAGCTGCATATTCATTTCGTTCTAACTTGTAATCGACCAAAAAATTTTCTGATTTCTTTTCGAGATAATTTTTTAATGCCCCGCCCGTGCTAATATTTGTAGCCAGTCCGGAAAACAACTCCGATAATTTTTTGTTTGAAGTTCTTAATGCAACATTTTTTAGTGAAGTTACTAAGTCGTAGCCATAAACATCAACCTGAACAATCACTTTCCGAATCTCCTTCCCGATATTCAAATATTCCTTCGACATCGCAATAATTTTAAAAATTTTTGTAGGCTCTATATTTGAACCTGCAATCGCCGCCATATGAATTGTTGCGAAAGGTAGCTCTTGTGAAATTTTCTTTTGAACCGAATTCGCTTCACTCGCGGGATAAAGATAAAACGCCGCCAATGTCAAACCAGAAAGACCAAAGGGCAAAACAAAATACATCCAATTATTCAAGCTAAAAATTAACAACACAATAAAAATTAAAAGTCCTGCAACAAACGCAATTATCGTCGACATAATCGCCATAGATAAATAGCTTGATAATAAAAAACGTATATTCGCCTTCTTTATATCCTTCGACAAATCTTCAAACTGTGGAACTAACTTGTCCGAATAATTTCTAAAAAATTTATTTGAAATTCTCGCATAAGAACTTGGCTTACTAATAATTACTCTGGTATCCTTTTCTTTCATTTTCTTCATTCCAGCTAAAGCTCCCTCGGATAATTCCAGCTTTTTCAGAAATTCTTTTTTGTCCTCTTTATTAATTGTAATATATTTCTTCTCTTTTGTAACGGGCGAAACATAACTCATCCTTATAATCTTGCTATTAGTAACAGGTGCTGTGGTTTTATTAGATTTATCGATAAATTTTTTAATTGGGGATTCTTCTTTTAACAACTCTGGCACTGCATTATTTAATAACATTAATTGTTTGGCCAGTGCATTTAAACTAGAAATATAGAATGACTGATTACTTACATCATTCTGCATACCAATTTGAATGGAGTGCATATCTGCAACAATTTTTTTCTCCTGCTCAAGATTTTTCTTTAAATCCTCAAACATTTTGCCCTCCGATTGTCTCAATAATCTGTCTATGTAAATCAAAGATAAAAGTTCTTAGTTTATTCGCCTCATCTGTTTTCTTATTAGTAATGGCTTGCTCCAACTGCAAAACCGCATCATTCATAGAATCCACTAACTGCCCAATAAATTCAACATTCATTTTTAATCAATCCCCTAATTTTATTTATTTCATCAAGGGTCACAGAAAGAATTCTCGATTTAATTTCCAATAAAAAATTTAAAAGTTCCTTGAAATTCGTTTCCACCTTTTTATCTTTTAAATAATACTGATTATCAATTCTGAGTTCTTTATCTTTTTTTAATCTGAGATGACTACCTTCTGGCAAAATTTTCTCCTTCTCCAAAATTTTTATCAACCCGATAGTACAATCGTGAATCTCACATTTAATTCCTACCCTAATTAAAAAAGCATAAATTAAAAAATATTCACAATAATATTTTTTTGTAGCCTTCCACAAATTAGAATCCTTTTTTGAATATTTCAAACTATCAAAAGTTTCTTCTGCATTTTTAAGATATTCCTTCGCTAAATTTTCATTTGGCTCAATTAATTTAATTCCAGATTTCTGTTTTTTACACCATTTTAAACTAACCATTTTACAACTTCCTCTGAACCATTTATAATTAAATGTTTTTTTAAAACCTCTTGTCTCATCGTTTCTGAAATATCTTTTAACGAAGAAACATAATGTAAATGAATATCCAAATCAAATTTTTTTTCAA